>JBEBJC010000435.1:0-6833 GCA_040080105.1 Myxococcota bacterium | reverse complement strand
CTGATCCTCGATCGACAGGAGCAGATCGTCCGGAGGGTCGACGAGGTGCTGCCACCGCGACTCGAGCGTCACGAAGAAGTTGGAGCCGCGCACGTAGTCGAGCCCGAGCCCTGCTCCGAGGTACGGCACCGAAGTGCCTCCGCCCCAGAACGTCCGCACCGGGCGCGCCGACTGGTACATCGTGTCGAGCCGCACCTGCACGGGTCCGACCAGGGTGGAGCCGTCGAGGCCGACCACCCCGGTGCGCGGCCACGTCATCGCGATCGGGCCGGCCGACAGGGCGTCGGACAACACCGACACCTCGACCGAGTCGCCGGTCTGCAGGATCCCCTGCAACACCGGCGCGACCGCGGACTCGGGCTGACGCGCGCGCAAGTACCCGAACATCAGCCCCAAATCCACGCCGCCCGCGCTCAGGTCGACCCGCTCGGCGATCTCACCGTTGGCGAGCAGCGCCTCTGGAACGTTGCGCCCGTTGATCGCCGCGTCGGACAGGCGGCGCGCCGACACCGGGGTCGACGCGACCGAGGTGGCGGCGCTGTTCAGCAGCGACAGCTCCGGCTCGACCCACCCGCCTTCGGTCTTGATCTGTACCAGCTCGTCCGCCAACATCCCCTGGCGCACGAACGACCAGTTCTGCTCGCGCACCCACATCCGGTCGGCGGTCGAGAACGGGATCAGCACGGTCTCGGCGCGGATCGTGTCGTTGCCGAACGAGATCACCCCCATCGGGACCGGGACCTTCGCCCACTCCCCCGGGATCGCGAGCCCGGAGCGACCCTCCCGCGGGTTGAGCACGTCGGACACCGGCAGCAGGTCGAGGGTGCCCCACCGCTCGGTCAACACCCCCGCGCGGGCGCGCAGCGAGCCGGCGATCTTGCCGTCCCACCCGGAGTCGCCGATCGACGCCTCCCACCAGCCCTCGGTGTCTTCACCAAATTGCAGGTGGTGTTGCACCCGCGCCTCGACGAACCACAGATCACCGCGGGGGAGCTCGCCCTTCGCGAACCCGCGGGCCCAGGTGTCGACGAGCACCTGGTCTTCTTCGTCGAAGTCGTCCGCTTGGGGGAGGTCGATCGAGACCACCGGCTGGATCGATCCGCCGACGGTCGGTTCGGCCGCGTGCGCGGCGATGAGCCAATTCCACATCCGCGCAGGCTAGCACTCCCGCGGTTCAGCCGCCGCGCTCGAGGTACGCCTTGGTGAACGTGTCGTCGGGAAGGTCGGTCTTCGGCAGGTTCAGCTTGTGCGAGGTGATCACGAGCCGGGTCTTGGTGCCCGCCTTCAGGTCGGTCATCTCGGACTCGACCGGCAAGGTGGCGGCGCCGTCCTTCTCGGTGCGCTTCACCTCGAGCACCTTCACCACCGACTCACCCGAGTAGAACTCGACCTTCCGCAGCACCAGGTCGGCCTTGCCGATCGTGGCGCGCACCTTCGAGTACGACGAGTTGGTCATCGCGGTGTCGATCGTCCACGACTCGGCGGTGTCACTCACCATCGTGTGGGTGCCGGTCGCGGACTCGCGGATCTCGAGGTCTTCGTAGGTGAAGTCGGAGCCGAGGAACCGGCCGGAGCGAGCGCTGCCGGAGATCTGGTTCACCCGCTTGAACGCGGGGAAGTACATCATCTGCTCGTCGGCGACGTTGGGGTTGTCGATCTGGAGCAGCTGGGTGCCCGCGACGTCCGAAGGCGCCATCACCTTCAGGTGGGTCTTGGTGACCCCCGCTTCGCGTCGGGTGCGGATCTCCATCGACATCGACTTCTCGGACCCGCTCTTCGACACGATCACCATCGTGACGCCCTCGATCGAGCTCTCGACCTGGTTCGCGGCGCGGGCCCGCTCGAGGATCTGGTCAGCGGTCTCGGCCGAGGCGGGCGCGACGAGGGACAGCAGGAGCGTGAGCACGTGGATCCTCCGGGTCGACTCCACTAACCCCCGCGGCCCGGCGGTTCATCCCCGGGCGCGCCGCTCGAGCCGGGCCACCAGGTCTTCCCACCGCGGGCAGAACGCGAGCCCTTCGGCTTCGCGGGTGACCAGCGCAGCAGTCGCCGGCCCACCGAACACGACCCCCGTGCGCGGGTCCACGTCCTGGCGCAGCGCCACCGCGGTGCGCCACAGCAGATCCTCGGGGATCGGGGTCATCACCGACACACACACCAGATCGGCGGGCTTCGACCGCAAGGTCTCCGCAAGCTCCTCGATCGGGAGGTTCGCGCCGAGGTACACGACCCGGTTCCCCCGGAGCGCGAGGTGGATCGCGACCGCGAGCAGCCCGAGCTCGTGCAGCTCCCCGGGGTACCCCGCGCACACCACCCGCGGCCCGTCTCGAGGCCCGTCTTCGACGGCGTGCAGGATCGCGACCAACGCGTCGCGCACGTAGGTCGACGTGAAGTGCTCCTGCGCGATCGTGCACCGGCCCCCGGCCCACAGCTCCCCCACCTCGCGCAGCAGCGGCAGGAAGATCTCGTCGACCCGGCGCCGGAACGACAGCTCGGTGAACCGCGAGGTGATCTCGTCGGCGCCGTCGGAGTCGAACGCGAGGAGGTGCTCGAGCAGCGCGCGCCACCGATCCGACGGGAGCGGCGGCGGGACCTCGGGGGCGCGCCGGTTCCGCTCGGCCCGGATCTGGTCGACCACCTCGCCGATCTGCAACCCACCGTCGAGCAGGCCCCGCACGCGCAGCAGCAGCTCCACGTCGGCGTCACTGTACGATCGATACCCGCTCGCGTCCTTGACCGGATCGAGCAGGTCGTATCGGCGCTCCCACGCAGTGATGGTGTTGCGCGACAGGCCGGTCATCTGCTCGAGTGTCTTGATTCGGTAGCCCACTCGACGCCTCTCGATCGCTATGTACACCATCTGCACACACTTTGCAAACAGTTCAAGGCACAGGAGACTGAATGTTGCCGTTCGAACCCCCTTTGAGTCCGATGTTGGGCCTGCTCGCCGACCAGCTGCCGGAAGGAGAGGAGTGGCAGTTCGAGCCGAAGTGGGACGGGTTCCGGGTGGTGGTGTTCCGGGAAGACGAGCGACTCGAGCTGTGGTCACGGGACGGCCGCCCGCTGCTGCGGTACTTCCCCGAGCTCGACGCGCCGCTGCGGAGCGCGCTGCCCGACGCGGCGGTGGTGGACGGCGAGATCGTGATCACCCGCGGCACCGCGCTCGACTTCGAGGGCATGCAGCTGCGGCTCCACCCTGCCGCGAGCCGGGTGGCGAAGCTGTCGCGGGAGATCCCGGCGCGGGTAGTGCTGTGGGACCTGTTGGCCGACGGGGCCGAGGATCTGCGCGAGCGACCGCTGCGGGAGCGTCGCGAGCGGCTGGTCGGCCGAGTGACCGAGAACGCTCACGTGCGCGTGACCCCGGCGACCACCGATCGAGCGCGGGCGGTCGACTGGTTCGAGCGGTTCGAAGGGGCCGGGCTGGACGGGGTGATGGCGAAGCGCTTGGGCGATCCGTATCGCGCCGGCAAGCGCGCGATGGTGAAGGTCAAGCACGTACGCACGATCGACGCGGTGGTGGCCGGGTTCCGCTGGCACAAGTCCGGGGAGGGGACCGAGGTCGGCTCCCTGGTGTTGGCGTTGTTCGACTCGAGCGGGCACCTTCGCCCGATCGGCGTCGCTGCCTCGTTCACCAAGGCCGAGCGCGTTCGCCTCGCCGCGGCGCTGGAGCCGCTGCGCGACCCGACCGACGCCCACCCGTGGGCAGCTTGGGCGGGCGCGGCACAATCGCCGGAGGTGCACTCGAGGTGGAACGCCGGTCGAGACCTCAGCTGGGTCGCGCTGCGGCTCGAGCGCGTGGTCGAGGTGTCGACCACCCAACACTCGAGCACGCGGCTGCGGCACCCCGCAAAGGTGGTGCGGTGGAGGGACGACAAGCCGCCGTCCGCCTGCACGGTGGATCAGCTGTGTGTTGCGGCGGCCGCCGAGCTCGGAGAGCTGTTTCCCGAGCCGTTGGGGGGAGACTGACGGCCTTCGGCACTGTACCGTATCCCACTATACCGTATCCGGTTGTGCGCATCCGACACAGTCGAGTCAGGGGCTCGCCGCGCAGCAGTAGCCGTTCCCGTTGGGGTCAGGCCACGGCCGAGCTGGGCTCGATGCCGCGGCGGCGCAGGGCGTCTTCCTTCCACAGCCGCATCTCGTGCATCAGGGCCTTGCGCGCCACGTCCGGCATGTGCGGGAGCGCGGAGGCGACCTCCGACAACACCGCGGCGCAGTCGTCGTCCAAGCCCATCGCCTTCTCCGGGTGCTCTTTGTCCCACGTCTCGTCCTCGAGCGTGGGCTTCCAGAACACCACGTCGATGCGATAGCCGAGGGCGCCTGCCCACGCGACGAGCTGGTCGACCCGAAGACTCCGGAGCCCGCGCTCGAGTCGGGAGACAGCGGAGATCGACGAGCCGACGGCCTTCGCTACGATGTCCTGTGGGGCTTTCTGAATCCTCCGCATCACGCGGAGCCTCGACGCGATCTGCTCTCCGAACTTCATCCTGTCCTCCGAGCACCGTGCCTAACTTCGGTGCGTTGTGCAGCACTCCACCGCCTTTTCTAGCACGGTAAAACATCGAGGACAAGTTGCCGCCCGTTGTCTCGGTGATTCCGCCAGAGTGCGCAGATCCATGGAGAACTGCCCTAGACCCGCCCGTAGCTGGGGGTGACGAGCCCCCGGATCGGGAGACGGTCCTCGGGTTACCGAGGATCGTCGCCCAAACGCAACGGCCGATCTCCCGGTTGCCGATTTCGCCGTCGAACCGCGCGGTCGAGATCTCGCGGTTGCGTCCCACACCTGCACGCAGGTACCACCTTTGAGCCGGTTCTGGAATTGCTCCCCTTTGTACTCCGTATTTCCGCGAACCGCCTCGCCACGTCCGTCGCCGATCGCGCCGCGCCCCGCGATCGCGTAGCACACGTGAAACCGGTCTCGGTGCGGTTTCGTGGCGACGCGTCCATGTGGAAACGGATCCGCTATCCGAGCGGGAGGTAGTAGAAGCTGTTGCAGCCGAAGTGACCGGTCGCGCCCATCGCAGCACGGAGCGGAGTGAACCCACATCGCTCGTACAGGGCGCGCGCCTCTTTCATGGCCGCCAGGGTCTCGAGGTACGCTCCGGCATACCCGCACCCGGCCGCCCGGAGGAGCAGCTCGCGGAGGAGCGCTCCGCCAATGCCGAGACCTCTCGCTTCCCGCGCGAAGTACATCTTGCGGATCTCACACACCGATCCGTCGCCACCTTCGAGCGGGGCGAAACCGCCGCCTCCCACGATCCGGCCGTGGAGCACCGCCACGCGGTACTCGGCGCGCGGGCGGGCGTAGGCCGAAGACATCGCCGACACCTCGGCGTCATGGATCGCGAATCCAGGCCCGTCTGCGCCGTACTCGGGCATCACGGTCCGGATGATCTCCTCGATCGCCCGATCGTCGGCAGCGGTGATCGGGCGGATGTCCACCTCGCTGGGGTACCCCGACATCTCCACCTCCGGCTCCACCGGCAGCGTACCTACCAGGAGCACCGCCCGTCGACCTTCGGGGCGACCCGCCCGACCGAATCGACGAGGGACGACCGGGCTCGCCCACACCCGGGGTCGGCTTCGTCGATCGCGCCGTCGTAGTCGTTGTCCGCTCCGTCGGTGCACGCGCTGCCCGAATCGCGCGACTCGGGGTCGGGGCGGCCCACCAACCACCGTTCGGGCACGGTTCGCCACAGCTCGTCGAACCAGCCGGAGAACTGGGCCGAGAGGTGGCGGGAGTGCAAGATCAAGGTGTTCTCGTCGTTCTCGTCGGTGCCGGCGTTGGTCCAGTTCATCGAGCCGGCAACCAGCACCGAGCCATCGATCACCGCCGCCTTGGTGTGGAGCTTGCCCCCGAAGTCCTCGACCTTCACCGGGATCCCGGCGGCGCGCAGCGCCTCGTGCTTCGAGTACGCGTTGGCGGCGCCGGTCGCGTCGAGCAACACCCGGACCTCCACCCCCCGGCGGTGCGCGTCGATCAGCGCTTGGGTCACCCCCGAGTGGGTGAGGAAGAACACCGCCACGTCGATCGACCGGCCGGAGCGCTGGACCCACGGCACGACGGCGGAGTCCAGCGGGTCGTGCTGCGGAGAGAACAACACCTCGACCGCCAGATCGTCGGCCAGGCGGACCCGCATCGGCCCCTGCCTTCGCTTGGACCGATGGAACCGCCCGTCGAACATCTGGGTCAGCTCGCTCGAGTACCACGCGGCGAGGGTCGGGGAGTCGATCGACAACACCAGGTTCGCGTTGTACCCACCGGCACACGAATCACTCGCGTTGGTGGAGCCGGTCCAAACGTAGCGCCCGTCTGCGACGAGGACCTTGTCGTGCATGATGTCGCCGCGGTACACGAGCGGCTCGGCGGCGGCGGCGGATCCGAGCCAGCACCGATCGCCGAGGTCGAACGCCGAGCACTGGAGGGGGCCTCGGGTGCCGGCCGGGCGTGGGCACCGCTCCTTCGCGCCGACGAAGCTCGGCCGCGCCGCGCGGGTGGCGAGATCGACCGCCCGGTCGTCGCCCAGCCCCCCCAGGGCCACGCTCCACGCGTCGGTGTCGGCGTACGCGTTGGTCCCGTCGACCTCGCGATCGACCACCCCGCGGATCGCCACTCCCCGCCGCTGGGCCTCGACGAGCGCCTCCAGCAGTTCGGGCTGTTCTCGGAACCCGTAGAACGCGAAGTCCAGCGAGCGCTCGGCCTCTCGGATCCGCTGCTCGAGCGAGGTGCACACGGGCACCTCACACCGAGGGGTCGGCGCCGAAACACCCCGCGGGTCCTGGAGGATCAACGTCACGTCGTCTGCGAATGCCGGAGAGTGCCACCACATGGG
>JBEBJC010000434.1:0-6841 GCA_040080105.1 Myxococcota bacterium | reverse complement strand
CTAACCGGCCCCCTCTCCCCTCTGGGGAGAGGGCTGGGGTGAGGGGCCTGGGGAATTGCTCGAACTCGACCCGCTCGATCAGGCCCTTCCGGGTCGGCTTCGTCGGCCCCGCCTCACTGATGGACGTTGAGCAGGAAGTCGCCGCCGGCGCCGAGGCTGTCGCCGTCCACCACCACGATCACCGTCTGGCCCGCCGCCAGGGTGACCTTGACCTCTTCGCCGTTGTTGAACCGGTCCTTACACGCGAGCTCGGGCCCGGCGCAGTCCCCGTCCAACACCGCGATCAGCGTGTCGTAGCTCGAGCCGAACGTGTCGAACCAGTAGTCGCCCGCCGCCGCGGCGGTGAAGCTGTACGTCGTGTCCGACGCCACCGCGCCGACCGAGCAGCTGAAGGTGAAGTCGTCGGCCGCGCCTTCGTTGTTGCCCACGACCTGCAGCGGCAGCGCGCCGGCGAGGGTGAACTCGGGGCAGACCTCCACGCAGCTCGCCTCGGCGCCGCAGTACGCGTCGAGGCAGTCCGCCAGCCAATCGCCGTCGTCGTCGGCGGCGTTGTCGCACACCTCGGCGCACGCGGCGTCGAGGTCACAGTCGGCGTCGTTGCAGTCCGACCACCAGTCGCCGTCGTCGTCGAGCCCGTTGTCGCACAACTCGGTGCACGCCGGGTCGATGTCGTCGCAGTCGGGATCCTCGCAGTCGACGAGGTCGTCGTAGTCAGCGTCGTCGCCGTCGGTGCACGAGCCCGCCTCGGTGGCGGGCACCGGGTACACGAACAGGTCGAAGTCGCCGAGGTCCCACGCGAGGCCATCGACCACCGCGATCACCGTCTGACCCGCCTCGAGGTACGTCGACACCACCACGTCGTTCGGCGGCTCGTAGTAGTTCTCGTACGAGTGCTCGCAGTCGAGCTCGGCGCCGCCGCACCCGTCGAGCAGGTACAGCACGGGGAAGAAGTACTCACCGTCGTACGGGACCTCGAACGCGTACCGGCCCGCCGACGGCGCGGTGTACGCCACCGACACGTCGGCGCCCTGCGAGCCGTAGTACTCGTGGAAGAAGTCACACGACCCGTTGGTCTCGTCCGGGTGGGCGACGTTCGTGCCCGAGATCGCCGAGCCCGACAAGGTCAGGTCCGGGCACGCGGGCAGGCAGTTCGCCGCGGCGGCGCAGTCCGAGTCGAAGCAGTCGACCCAGTAGTCGAAGTCCTCGTCGCCGTCGTCGTCGCAGCCGAGCTCGACCGACGGGACCTCGGACACGTGCAGCTCGTAAGGTCCCGGGCCGTAGTAGGAGTCGACCACCACGATCACGCCCTGGCCAGCCACCAGGTCGATCGCGGTGGAGGCCGACTCGTCGCCTTCGTAGCTGTCGTCGTTGCACGACAGCTCCTCGCCGCCGCACCCGTCGAGCACGTACACCACGGTGTCGAGGTTCGTGCCCGTCGTGTCGAACCGGTACCGGGCGGTGTTCGGCGCGGTGAACGCGTACAACACGTCCTTGCCGTAGCCGAGGTACTCGAACGCCCAGTACGCGCAGTCCTCGGACGACTCCACGTCGTCCTGTTCGCCCGCGGTGGTGCCGCTGACGGTGAACGGGACGACGCCCGCGAGCGTGGCGTCGGCGCAGCTCAGGTCGACCGGATCGGGCGGCGCCGTGTCGGTGTCGGTGTCCGCGTCGGTGTCCGCGTCGGTGTCCGAGTCGGCGTCGGCGTCGGTGTCGGTGTCGGTGTCGGTGTCGGTGTCGGTGTCGGTGTCCGCGTCGTCGTCTTTCGGATCGGGCCCAGCGACCAGGTCCCCCGCGCACCCCACCGCCGCCAACACCACCGCCAGCCTGAGCATCACGACGACCTCCCCGGCCCCAGTTCACCCGGGCTGTCTGCGGCGCCGGTGTGGAGTTGTGCGCGGTTCGTGCGAGCTAGGGAGGCAGGGGGCCGTGGGGGGCCTGCTTCTTGGAGGTCGCGACCCTCCCCCGCTACAGGGCAGAGGGGGATCGGCCGGAACAAATTACCCTCTCCCCCGCCTGGGGATCGCGAGCAGGCACGGCAAGACGACGGCCCACCACGCTCCTGGCTCCTGGCCGGAACAGCCGCACCCGGCCTCGGGTGCGACGGCGGGGGCTGGCGACGGTGGAGGCGGTTCGGCCGGTTCCACCCCGAGGGCGTCGATCCAGTAGTCGCGATCGTGCTGGTCGCACAACCTCAGGTCGACCGGCTGGTACTCGCCCCACCAGGTGTCGTCCACCGAACTACCCGAGCAGTCCCACGTCCCGTAGAAGACCGCCTGGAACGAGTGCGACAACATCTCGCCGGTCTCGGTCGAGAACTGAACCAGATCGCTGGGACCATCGTATAGGTTGAACTGCCAGTATATCACGTCCACTGGTGGGTCCGCAGCGGCACAGCGCCCCGCCCACCACGCCTCGGCCACCTCCGAAGCGTCGTACCAGAACCAAGGAAGCGTCGCGCCGGGCGGTGGGTTCTGCACCCACCCGGTCGCAAGGAGGAATTCCTCGAACGTCGGAGGTTCGGGCGAGTCCCAGCAGGGCAGCACCTCCCGGGACCACTCTGCCAACGGCTGCGACACCAAGCAATACTCCGCCCAGTAACCCACATGACCAGCGCCGGTGTCGACAAGCAGCTCGCCGTCCGTGGGAAGGGCCACCGGATTCGTGTAGCCGCACGCCCCCGTGTCGCCGGTGACATCGGGAGTCACGGTGCCCTCGCCGGTCTCGGGGGCCGGCGGCGAGACCGTCGAGCCAGACCGACACCCAAGCAGAATCATGGCGATCATCCGACGTACCCCACAAAGTCGGCTGAGGCGGCGAACTGCGAACCCAGACCCAACTTACACGACGCTGTCGGGACCGCGAGACAGGAATAGCGCTGGGACATCGCCCACTGAAAGGTCGATTGGGTCATCCGCTGCTCCTCGCTGCAGCAGATCGCCGGCCCGTCTGGGTTGCAATCAGGGCCGGTGTCGGGCTCGCACAGGTGCACCACTTCGTGCAGCAGCACGCCCGCCAACGTGATCGCCGCACACAACCCGTCGAGAGTTCCTGCCGCGTGGGCCACCACGCCGGCCTGCCATTTGTCGGCATCGAGGGGAATGACCGGCCCCGTCCTCCCATCCGGCGTCCACGAGTATCGCTTGGTCGCTCCGCTGGTCGCGCCGTTGCCCAGCTCGTTGAACGACCACACCAGGTACACCGACATCCCGCCGCTCACCAGGGCCAGCACACAGTCGACGAGCGCGGTCGTGTCCGCCTCCTCGTTCTCCTCCGGCGGCTCGTCGACCGACCAGCTCCCCGCGAGGCACAGCGCCCACTCTACCAGGTCGAGGTTCGCCAGCAGCAGTGCTATCGCCGAGCGGGCGAACGCGAGCTGCTCCGGGGTAGGGTCGATCCCGCTGTCGTCGGCCCCCTTGTCGGTGTCCGGCAGGGTGTCGAGGAACACCTGCGAGATCGGGACCAGCGGCACCACCCAGGTCGCCGCCAGCCCCTCCGCCTCGCTCGGCAGCCCGCAGTCCTCCACCGGGAGCAGGCACGGCGCCGCACACTCGGTGGCCGGCCAGTCCTCGAGCCCCGGTCCGAACAGGTCCGAGAAGCACTGCTGGGTGTCGGCAGCGACCTCGACGAACGGCGGAGGAGCGAGGTGGGTGGCCCACGTCGGACAGTCGGCGATCGACTCGTGGATCTCCGGAGCCGGGCGCGGCCCCTGAAACGGGGGCGGTGGCAGCGTCGGATCCACGACATCGAGCCAGTCGCGCTTGTCCCAACTCGGCCGAGGCCCCCCGAACACCCACGGAGGCAGCTCCTCCTCGTGATCGAACACCGGGAACCCCGGCCAGTCGAGACCACCCCCCTCGCGGGAGGTCGCGTCGCACCCTCGGCACCCACCCACCGGCGAGCCGCCAGCGGGCAGGCCCGGCTCGACCTCGGCCCGCGCGATCACGTGAACGTCCCGGCCACGACCACCGAGATGGACGCCCTGGGATTGCCCGTCGCGCCGGAGCGCTTCCGGTACGCGATCCCGACCTGGAACAGCAGGTTGCTCGTGAGGTTCGCACCCGCGGGGACCGTGAGGAAGCCGGTGTTCCGCTCGGAGTTTGGCGTGTTCGGCGTCGTCCACGCCAACTCCGCGGTCTGCCAAGAGTTCGGGGCCCGCGGATCGAGCGCCGTGCGCACCACCAGCTGATACTCGAGGTGGTTGCTCTCGTTGTCACTGACGATGAACGCGCCCATCAGCTTGCTCAGGCCCACGCAGGGGCGAAACTCACCGATCGGGGTGTAGTTGATGTCCGCGGTCGAGGTCTGCGCAGGGTTGATGGTGTCCCCTCCGGTGGCGACCACCATCGCACACTGGCGCACCGCCACCCTCACCTGGGCTTGCCCCGCGCCGAGCGCGGTGCCACTGCCGTTCTTGAACGCCAACCCGAACCGCACGAGCAGCCGATCCCCGAGGGTGAGCGGCTCGTGGTACAACGTGTAGCCCGCGGTGGTGGCGTAGGCGCCGCCGGCGAACACCACTGGCGCGTCGGGCCCCTCAGCTCGTACCGGCGCGGTCTGGTACGCAGGCTTCGCGTTGAACGAACCGGTCAGGCTGCGCAACAGCACCAGCACGTCCGCGATCGACATCCCGGGCGCGAGCAGGTAGTCGGTGAGCCACACGTAGCTCACCGAGGTGGTGTAGGTCTGGTATTCCCCGCCAGCGGGCGGCAGGATCTTGTTGCAGCTCACCGTCACCTCTCCAGGAGAGTCTCTCCTCCTCCGCGCAAGAATCATTCCGTCAACTCTCCGTCAACGGCTTCCGGATCTGCCATCACCACCGATCCGCGTCGGCGACCGAAGACGCCACGGCAAACGGCGGTCGTTGTACGCCCGCGGCGCAGATTCCGGTACACTCGGCCCCTCCCCTCACCCCCCGGGACCCATGAACCGCGTCTTCATCGCCCTCATCGCCATCGCCTTCGTGTTCGCCGGCGGACAGCAGCTCGCGTACGAGTCCGGCGTGTGGGACCCGGCCGAACACGGCTGGGCGCCCGTGCCCGGCGACTGCGACGAGAAGAACCCCGACACCCACCCCGGCGCGGCCGACCCGGCCGGCGACGGGGTCGACCAGGACTGCGACAAGTCGGCCGACGCCGCGACCCCGCCCCCGCCCGACGACGACCTGCGGAAGTGGTTCGAGGACAAGGACCACGACGGCTACGGCAACGCAGAGAAGCCGTGGACCCAGCCGATGGCGAAGACGTCCGAGATGTTGTTCTCGAGCGTGAAGGCCGCGGTGCTCGACGTGGTGCTGCCGCTGATCGGCGCGATGGCGTTCTTCCTCGGGGTGATGAAGGTCGCCGAGAAGTCCGGCACGATGCTCGCGATGGCGAAGCTGGTGCGCCCGCTGATGGTGTGGCTGTTCCCGGACGTGCCGCCGAACCACCCCGCGATGAGCGCGATGATCCTGAACATCGCCGCGAACGCGATGGGGCTCGGCAACGCGGCCACCCCGTTCGGGCTCAAGGCGATGGCCGAGCTCGACAAGCTCAACCCCGCCAAAGGGACCGCCACCAACGCGATGGCGCTGTTCCTCGCGATCAACACCAGCAGCGTGACGCTGCTCGCGACCGGCGTGGTCGGGATGCGGGCGGCGCTCGGCTCGAAGGACCCGGCCGGGATCATCCCCACCACCCTGATGGGCACGATGTTCTCGACCGTGGCCGCGGTCACCGCGTGCAAGCTGCTCGAGCGGTTCTCGCCCCAGCCCGCGGGCACCGTGTCGGCCGAGGCGCTCGCCGAGAAGTCGGCCGAGCAGACCGACGCGTACCCGCTGTGGGTGTCGGTCGCGTTCCTGCTCGGCCTGGTCGCCGCCGTGCCGCTGACCGTGGTGTACGGCGAGGTGTTCGGGATGTGGATCGTGCCGATGATCGTGGTCGGGTTCATCGGGTGGGGCTGGGTGAAGGGCGTGCTCGTGTACGAGGCGTTCATCGAGGGCGCCCGCGAGGGGTTCGAGACCGGGGTGCGGATCATCCCGTACCTGGTCGCGATCCTCGGCGTGGTCGGGATGCTGCGCGGCTCGGGCGCGATCGACGTGTTCACCGGGTGGGTGGGCCCCGCCACGTCGCTGGTGAACCTGCCGCCCGAGACGGTGCCGATGGTGCTGCTGCGCCCGCTGTCGGGCTCGGGCGCGTCGGGGGTGATGATGTCGGTGATGAAGGACTACGGGGTCGACAGCTACTCCGGGTACCTCGTGTCCACCCTGCAAGGGTCGAGCGAGACCACGTTCTACGTGCTCGCGGTGTACTTCGGCTCGGTCGGCATCAAGAACATCCGGCACGCGATGATCCCCGGGCTCATCGCCGACCTGTTCGGCGCGATCGGCGCGGTCGTCGCGTGCACGATGTACTTCCACTACAACGGGCTGCCTATGCCCTGAGCGCGCCGAGGAACGACCCGCGCCGGAACCACTCGAGCTGCGGCTCGGTGTACGTGTGGGTCAGCGACAAGGTCCGGACCGACCCGTCGGCGCGGGTGAGCCGGGCCGCCACCGGCCGGCCGGGCGCGAGCGCGGCGAGGCCCAGCAGGTCGACCCGGTCGCCCGAGCCCACCGCGTCGTAGTCGGCCGGGTCGGCGAACGTCAACGCGAGCAGCCCCTGCTTCTTCAGGTTCGACTCGTGGATCCGGGCGAAGCTCCGGGCGAGCACCGCGCCGGCGCCGAGCAGCCGCGGAGACAGCGCGGCGTGCTCGCGCGAGCTGCCCTCGCCGTAGTTCCAGTCACCGACCACCACCCACCGCGTGCCCTGGTCCCGCAGCCGGCGCGCGGCCTGCGCGAGCGGCGCACGCTCACCCGTGGTCGGGT
>JBEBJC010000433.1:0-6848 GCA_040080105.1 Myxococcota bacterium | reverse complement strand
GCCGTGCCCAGCGGCACCGGGGGCGGGACGGTCTCGGGGGTACACGCGATCAGCCGCAGCCACATGGGTCGACCGTACCTCGGGGTCGGGCGGGTCGCCCGGTTTCGTGTGACGTGCCCCGATGGGCGTGCCCAACGTGGACCAGGGCGTGGTCACCGACGCGGTGTGCCGCGCGGTGGTGGTGGTGATCGGGGTCGAGGACTACGCCTCGCTGCCCGACGTGCCTCACGCGCAGGCCGACGCGGCGGCGTTCGCGTCGTTCGCCGACCACACCCTGCGGTGTCCGGTGTTCGCGCCGGAGGGCGGCCGACAGGCGTGGCTCGCCGCGGTGGAGGAGGCCGGGCGGACGCCGGGGATCTCGGCGGTGTGGGTGTACTTCTCGGGGAACGCCGCGAGCCCGCACCACCCGGTGCTGCTCGCCGCCGACGCCCCTGCGGACCCGGCGGCGTTCGCGACCCACGGCGTGTCGCCGGCCGAGCTGCGCGAGCGCGCGAACCCCGCGGACCTGGTGCTGGTGGTCGACGCGGCGCTCGACGGCCGGTCGCGCACCGGGGAGGAGCTCGTGCCGAGGCGGCGGTTCCTGCCGCCGCCGGCGGTGGCGCTCCCACCTGGGGCGGTCGAGTGGTGGGGCGCCACCCCGGGTGAGCTCGCAGGGACACTGGCAGGGCACGGCGCGTTCACCTGGGCGGCGCTGGGCGCGCTGCGCGGGTGGGCCGACGGCGCGCGCGGCCGGCCGGACACGCGCGTGTCGGCGGACGAGGCGCAACGGTATGCCGTCGACGCGCTGGGGGCGATGGGCGTGTCCCAGCACCCGCAGCTGCGCGGCGATCTGCTGCGGACGCTGTCACTCGCGCACGAGCCCGCGCCGCGGCTCGATCCGCTCGCGTGGGAGCCCGCGCCGGCGCCGGTCGCCGCGCCGCCCCCGCGCCCGACGGCCGCGCTGGTGGTGCACCTCGCGGTCGACGGCGTGCTGCTGGTCGACGGGGTGGTCACCGCGCTGGTCGACCGGGGCGCGACGGTGGCGGTGGGCCCCGGGCGCCACCTGGTCGAGGTGCGCGCCCCGAGCGGCGCGCCGCTGACCGCGCTGCACGTGGACCTGACCGACGGCGGGCGGGTGTCGCTCGAGTACCGTGATCGGCAGCTGTTCGTGGTTCCGGAGGGGAGATGACGGGTTGGTGGGCGGTCGCGGCGCTCGGCGCCGAGCGGGACGCGCGAGACGTGGAGCGGATGTTCGACACGATCGAGGCGCGGTACGCGTACCTCGACCCGCAGCGGACCGACCTGCAGGGGTGCCGAGACCGATGGATCCCCGCGGCCCGCGCGGCCACCACCCACGCCGAGCGGGTGGGGGTGTTCGAGCAGGTGCTGGAGGCGTTGGTCGACTCCCACGCGACGCTCGGCACGAACCTGCCGTCGTCGACCCGGCTGGTGCCGTCGGCGCTCGACACGTGGGGCGAGCTCGCCGGCCCGGGGTTGGTGGTGTCGGCGGTCCGGCCGGGGTGGCCCGCGGACCGGGCCGGGGTGCGCCCGGGCGACGTGATCGTGGCGGTGAACGGGACGCCGGCGCCCGAGCGGGTGCAGGCCAGGATCGGGCCGTGTGTACGGGCCGACGACCCCGAGGTGCAGCGGTGGGCGGCGCTGGTGGTGCTCGCCGGCACCCACGACACCCCGCGGGTGTGGACGTTGGCCGACGGGCGCACGCTCACCCTCGACGACCCCGACGAGATGCCGGCGCGCGAGCCGGTGACCGTCACCACCACCCCCGACGGGTTCGTGGTCGTCGCGCTGCACCAGCTGGGCGACTCGGCGACGATCCGGGCGTTCGACGCGGCGCTCGAGCAGGCGCGCGCCGCGCCGGGCCTGGTGATCGATCTGCGCGACACCGCGGCGGGCGGCAGCACCACGGTCGCCGAGCCGGTGCTCGGGCGGTTCGTGTCCGAGCGCACCGCATACCAGCGGATCGTACCGACGCGCGGGGAGGCGTGGGATCGCCGGGTCTCGCCGCGCGGCCCGTGGACCTGGGACGGGCCGGTGGTGGTGGTGGCCGACCGGTGGACCGGGAGCATGGGGGAGGGGATGGCGCTCGGGTGCGACGCGATCGGGGTGCCGGTGGTGGGCACGCCGATGGCGGGGCTGAAGGGCGCGGTGCACACGTTCCGCACCCGCTCGGGGGTGTCGTGGAACCTGCCGACCGATCGCCTGCAGCACGTCGACGGCACCCCGCGCGAGCGGTGGGTCCCGCCAGCGCTGGTGCCGGTCGACGGCACCGGTGACCCCGTGCTCGAGCGAGCGGTGGAGCGCCTGCGCCAGGGGCGGTGAGCGAGGGCCCCAGACTACCCGGCTTTCCCGGCCTTCCCGGCCTTGCCGGCCTTCCCACCCTTGCCGGTCTTCGCCTCGCCGCCTCCAGACAGCGCCGCCTTCGCCTTCGCGTCGGCCTCGGCGAGGATCTTGTCCGCTTGTTTCTGCGCTTCGGACCGGAGCACCTTCCCGGCCTCCTTCGCCGCGGCCTCGGCCACCGGGTTCTTCGCCTGCTTCACCAGCTCGTCGGCCTGCGCGTCGGCCGCCGCGATCAGCGCGTCGGCCGCCTTGCGCGCGTCGGCGAGGATCTTGTCGGCCTGGGCCTGCCCGTCGCCGCCGGTGATCGCGTCGACCAGCCCGTCGACCAGGTCGCCGCCGGTGAGCCCGTCGAGGCCCACCGTGACCTTCGGATCCTCCCAGCTGCCCCCGATCTTCACCTGGACGTCGGCGTTCTTGCCGAACACCTCCTTCGCCCCGGACAAGATCGAGCCCGACAGGCCCTGGGTCGGCACCTTCAGCGTGAGGGTGAAGTCGAGCGTGTGATCGGAGATCCCGGCGCTGCCGCGGAGCTTCGCCGGCACCGAGCCGAGCTTGACCTCGAACGGCGACAACTTCGCCCGCCCGTCGGTGAGCGAGTACGACAGTTCGGTGCCGCCGAGGTCCAGCGTCGCGAACCCGTCGTCGCCGAGCTGCTGCGCGGCCTTCCCGAGGCTCGTAGGCTTGAGCTTCATCCCGGTCGGGCCGACCTTGCCCGACGAGGTCAGCAGCTTCAGGTCCGGCGTGCCGTCCTTGGCGAGGCGGGTCTTCATGGTCATCCCCGAGTCGAAGCTGCCGGTCGCCCCCTCGAGGATCGGCGCGATCTGCTTCAGGGTGGTCACGGTGGCGAGCGTGCGCCCGAGATCGAACTTCACCGCGGTCAACGTGAGGTCCACGTCGGCCGACTCGGCGGTCGGCGCGACGTACGCCCCGGACACGGTGGCGCTGCCGCCGAGCATCTCGGCGGTGACCGAGTCCATCCGGATCGCCGAGTCCCGCACCGACATCTTGCCGCGCACGTTCGTCAGGTCGGTCTGCTTGGTGATCACCCGGCCGAAGTTCGAGTCGATCTGGAAGTTCAGGTTCGGAGGCACCGCGACCAACAGGCCTTCCTCGGCCGCCGCTGGGGCCGGCGCGGTCTTGCCCTTCTTGCCCTTCGCCTTCGACGCCGGCGCCGCGGCGGGGGTGTCCGCGCCCTGGAACTTCCGCAGGTCGAGGGTGCGCGACGACACGGCGACCGAGCCGGTGAGGGTCTCGCCGCCGAGCGCGTACCCGACCAGGTTGTCGAACCGGCCGGTCATCGACAGGTCGGAGGCGTCGTAGTGGGCGTCGAGCTGGTCGATCCGCGCCGAGTCCGCAGCGATCGACATCTTCAGCGCGTCGATCACCATCGCCACCGGCAGGTCGGCGCTGCGGTAGGTGATGTTCCTGCCGTCCACGGTGCCCGAGGCGGTGATCGCGTCGGGGTTCGGGGCCATGAAGTCGCTCTGCGCGCCGCGGAACGCCACGTCCACGTCGAGCTGCCCGGTCGGGGGTTCGGTGCCCTCGGGCAGCGGCAGCGCGGTGCGGAGCGCCCCCAGATCGAGGTGGCCGCGCGCCTTCGCGTCGACGATCGGGTCGGTGGAGGGGCGCGTGATCCGCGCGCTCGCCTCGAACGGCGCGCCGCCGGCGGAGAACGTGAACCGCCCCACGTCGATCTCTGCGGTGTCGAGCGGGCCCTGCTCGTGGTGCACCTTCATGTCGATGCCGATCTGGTCGACGGTGGTGGGCAGGTCCGCGTACTTGAACTTCCCGTCGCGCACCATCACCGCCACGTCGAGCGCGGGGTAGTCGTCGCCGGTGCTCGAGTACCGCCCCTTCGAGGTGCCGGAGAACGCCAGCGTGCCGCTCGCGTCGACCCCCTCCATCGAGCCCTGGTACGCGCTCGGCACCAGGGACAACACCGAGGCGAACGACGCGTCCTTCGCCTCGAACGCCACGTCCACCTTCCAGTCGTCGCCTTCGGGGACCGCCGAGCCCGTGACCGTGACCGGCAGCGCGTTCACCGTGGTCGCGTTCTCGCGGAACAGCACGCCGCCGGTCTGCATGTCGTAGTCGAGCAGGGCGTCGATCTTCCACTGGGTGTCGGCGAGCCAGGTGGTGCGACCCATCGAGAACGTGACGCCCGACATCGCCCCGTCGGCGGCGATCCGGGACACGGTGTCGGACAGGTCGGCCTTCACCACGAAGTCGAGGTCGTCGACCACCGCGCGCATCTTCCCCTGGCGGTCGTCGTAAACCGCGCTGAGGTTCTCCAGCGTGACCTGCTGGAGCTCGAGGTGGTACGAGCCCCCGGCCTCGCTCGAGCCGCCGGCGACGATGTCGGTGTTCATCCGCCCGTCGGGCAGGATCACGACCTCGAACGCCGGGTCGACCAGGGCGACCGAGCGGATCGTCGGTGAAGCGCTGGTCGCGGCGGACCACACGTCGAACCCGACCCGCACCTCCGCGATGTCGGCCAGGGCGACGCCGGCGAAGTCGTCGCGCCCCACCACCCTCACGTCGGTCGCGCGCACCCGCAGCTCGGGGAACGACGACAGCAGCGTCACGTCGATCTCGCCCCAGGTCACGTCGGCCTTCACCTGGGACTTGATCTGGGTGGTGGCGGCGTCGACGATCTTGCCCTGCAGCAGGAACGGGATCGCCACGACGATCCCCACCGCGCCCACGCCGATCCCGACCACCGCCATCCCGAGCGCGCCGATCAACCCGACGCCGCTGCAACCGAGCGCCACGTTCCTCCGCTTCACCGGACCCTCCAGGACAACGGCGACTAACCCGCGCGCGCGGTCCGTTCGACGAACCCACGGACGGGCGGGCGGCGTCCTCGCCTCATCTTGCTCGGGCAGGCCGTGCGGGTGAAGGGGCCGCCGAACGGGAGGGAGTATGTGGTTCTGCTCGTGGGCCTGGGCGTTGCCGTCGATCGACGAACCCGTGCGCACCGCCGTTCGGTCGACCGGAGACAGCGCGGTCATCGTCGGGATCGAGGACTACTTCGTGCTCCCCGACGTGCCGTACGCGGAGCGAGACGCCTCCGCGTTCTACGACTTCGCGGTGTACACCCGGGGGATCCCGCCCGAGCGGGTGTCCCGGCTGGTGGGCCCGGTCAGCCGCGAACGGCTGGTGGCCGCGATCGACGAGGCGGGCGCGCGCACCGGGCCCGAGGGGACGGTGTTCGTGTACTTCGCCGGGCACGGGGCGGCGTCGCCGTCGACCGGGGAGCGGATGGTGCTCGGGGCGGACGCCCAGGCGGACCTCGCCACGTTCGAGGCGCGCGGGGTCGCGGTCGCCGAGCTCGGTCGGCGCGCCGCCGCGGGCGGGGGAAACGCGCTGGTGGTGCTGGACACGTGCTTCTCCGGTCGGACCCGCGGCGGAGACGCGCTGGTCGAAGGGAAACGGTTCGCGGTCCCCGCAGGTGCCAGCGCCCCCCCGGAGCGGGTGGTCGAGTGGGCCGCCGCGGGCGCCGATCAGTGGTCGAGCCCGCTCGAGGAGGCGCGGCACGGCGCGTTCACCTACCTCGCGATCGGCGCCCTCCGGGGATGGGCGGACGGCGAGCGCACCGGTGAGCGGGACGGGGTCGTGACCCTCGAGGAGGCCTCGCTGTACGTGGACCGGGGCTTGTCGGCGCTCGCGCTGCACGATCAGCGGCCCGAAGTCGTCGGCGGCGCGGACTTGTCCCTCTCCCGCGGGACCGAACCCGCGCCCGAGCTGCTGGTGACCGAGCCGTCGGTGCTCCCGCCGACCGAGGGTGGCCCGAACGGGTTCGTCCGCTGGGCGACCCGCGCGCCGCCGCCCTGGTTCGGCGGGCTCGAGTTCGCGGGCTTCGGGTCGTTCGACCACAGCGCGAAGGTTCGCGCGGGAGGCTCGGGCGACGAGTACGTGGAGCTTAGCGACGGGGGCGCGCTGTCCCTCGCCGGGTACCTCCACCCGGCGTCGTTGTTGTCGGTCGGGGTGCGGTTCGGGCTGACCACCCACTCGGTGCGGCGGAGCATCGGTAGTGAGTTCTACGACCGGGACCAGACCGTAGAGCCGGTCGGGGCGCTGATGGCTCGGCCGCGGCTGCCCGGGTTCCCGCGGGTAGCCGGCGTGGTCGACCTCGGACTGCAGCGCTTGGGCAGGGTCCCCGGCGGCACCGGCACGGACGGGCGGGGCGACGCGCAGGTCGAGGTCGAGCTGCCGAGCTTCTCGGCGCGCGCGCTGCCGTTCCTCCGAGTCGGCGGAGCGTTCGACTTCGCGCACGCTCGCCCCTCGGGGCTCAGCGCCGGTTGCGCGGCGCAGATCGCCTTGGGGGTGCCCGCGCTGGTGAGCTCCCCGGGAGAAGGGGTCGCGCCCGAGTGTTTCCTGACGGTGACCCTGGCCGAGCCGGGAGGGGCGCGGTGAGCCGGCGCCCCGTGGAGCCCGAGGGGACGTGACGACGTAGGCTTGCCGATCGGGTGGGCGTCGCGCTAGTCCCCCGACCGCATGTCCCTCCCCAC
>JBEBJC010000432.1:0-6854 GCA_040080105.1 Myxococcota bacterium | reverse complement strand
GCCTACGGGGTGGTGGGGGGCGGAGCCTCGAGCTCCTTCGCGGTCGCCTCGACCCCCCGCATCCAGGTCGCGTGGTCGAACTTCCACCGCTTCACCGACACCTGCGCCTCGGCGTTGCCTTCGAACGCGGCGAACACTTCGTCGATCACCGACTCGGTCGCCGTGTTCCGCTCGCGCTCCCGCGCGACCATGTCCGCCAGCAGCTTCCTCCCCGCGGGCGACCAGCTCCGGTCGTCGTTCTGCAGGGGGTCGCGCTCGATCGTCAGCTCGAGCTCGAGCGGCTCGGCGCCTTCGGTGACGTCGACCTTCTTCGACCGGGCGGCTGGGGCCTCGATCCACAACCGGCACGGCACGGTCGCGGTCGCGATGAACGTCCCGTCGCCGCCGACCTGCGGCGGCTTGTCACCCGTACACGGGACCACGTAGGCGTCGCGCGCCTCGCCGATCACCTTCCCGCGCACCATCCGGGGCCGAACCGGGTGGGCCGAGGTGCAGGTCACGCTCCCGCCCGCGACGGCGGCCGGGAACTCGTACGCCAACGTGCTCGCCTTGGTCGTGACCCACGCGTGGGTGGTGCCTGGAGCGGCGAGCAGGGTGACCCACCCGTTCTCCGAGGTGACCTCGTCGAACAGGGGGTCCCACGGGGGAGCGGTCGCGGGATCGATCTCGGACGCCCACAACACCCCCATCTGCCGCAGCTGGTCACGCTCGTTTCCATAGATCTGACGCGCGCGACCGTTGCCGGCCAACGGGCAGCGGACCACACCCACGCCGTACTTCTCGGCGAGCTTGGTCGCGACCAGGCCCGCGGGGCCGAGCTCGGTCGGACCCTTTGCGAGGAGCTCGGCCTCTGCGCTCGCGGCTTCGGCTGGCGGCTGCTGAGTGGGCGCGCCCGGCCCCGAGGGTTCCGCGGTGGTGCCGGTGCATCCGGCACACACGACGGCCATGATCCACGATCGCATCGCTCTCTCCATGGTTGGGGCGCCAGTATGCCCCAGCTCGCGCTCCGGGGGGAGCGGCGCGACGATCGGTGACCACCGGTCGGAGCGCGTCCAGTACGGAGTCGATCGTGGGTGCTTGCGCTTGACCTCAGTGCTGGGGTCTACTCACGGTGGGAGGGCGGCATGTGGAGTGTGCTCGTCGCCGGATGTGGGGTCGATCCCTCGTTCGTCCAGCCCTCGCCCCTTTCCTTGTCGGGTCACCCGGGCGCCGGTGGCTCGGCGGACCCAGGACAGCAGGTCCTGCTCCGCGATCCCCGGTTCGATCCGGCGCGGGCGGTGCTCGGGCAGGAGCTGTTGGGCAACCTCGGCCGCGGCGTGTCGGTCGCGGTGTGGGAGCGCGGTGAGCTCGTGTGGGTCGAGGGGGTCGGCTCTCGCGACCCGTTCGACACGACCGGGCGCGCCGGGGTGACCGGCGATACGGTGTTTCAGCTCGGTGAGGTGAGCCGGGTCCTGACCGCCGCGTCGGCGCTCCAAGGGCTCGCTCGGTCCGGGTCCGACCTCGACCTCCCGTTGTCCGCGGCCTTGCAGGAGTTCGAGCTCGCCGCTGATCCGACCTGGAGCGACCGCGCCACCGTCCGCGACCTGCTCACCGAGCAGAGCGGCCTGTACGACTACCTCGATTGGGTGGGTTCGACCGACGATCGCGACCTCGCCGCGTGGCACTACGGGTTCTACGCGACCGAGCTGTGGGCGATGAACGAGCCAGGCAAGGTGTGGAACCCGTCGAACCCGAACAGCGGGCTGCTCGCGCTGCTGGCGGAGGAGAGCGACCCTGCAGGCCGGTACTTCGCCGATGTCCTCACCGAGGAGCTGGCGCGACCGCTGGGGATGGACCGGACGTTCGCGCGCAAGGCCGACGCGCAGGCGGAGGACTTCGCCCTGTCGACCGGGGTAGGTCGCGCAGACACCTTCGGCTACGCCGACATCCCGATGGACGAGGTGCCCGATCCGGCGTACCAGCGGCCGGGGATGTTGTTGTGGTCCACCCCCGCCGATCTGTGTCGGTTCGGCGCGTTCTTGCTCCACGGTGACCCCGCGGTGCTCGACGACGCGCTCCGGCGCGAGATCGGCACCCCGCACGCTTCGACCCACTGGCTCGACGACCACCAGCACGCGGGCTTCGGGCTGCGGGTGTCGGACCAGCTGCTCCTGTCCGATGGCTACCACCCGATCTCGGTGTGGGAGCAGCGGGGCAACACCCACTCGTTCACCGCTCGGTTCGTCGTGTTGCCCGACAGCGACGCGGTGATCGCGATCCTCAGCAACGGGTACAACGACGAGTACACCGCGACCTTCGAGGCGATCGTGCGCACGCTCGAGCCGCTGCTGCCCGCGGCGACGTACGCGCCGACCATCGACAAGCAGGTCGTCCCGTCGTTGGCGGGGTCCTACATGGACGCCTCGAACCTCGGCCCGATCGAGGTGACGGAGGGCGGCACCTACGGTCTGCAGATCGCGATCCCGGAGCTGCTCGACTTCGACGTGGAGCCGGACCTGGTGCCGGTCACCACCGAGCGGTGGTCGGTGACGATCGGCAACGTTCCGTTCGACCTCACGTTCGTCCCCGACGACACCGGGACCTACCGCTGGGTCAGCAACCACTTGTTCGTGGGGACCCGGTAGGCCGTCGGGTCAGACCCCGGATTCGCGCGCCAGCAGGAACGCGAGGGTCATCACGGGCTCGCTGCAATCCTCGATCGCGTCGTCGACGGTGACCGCGAGCCCTCGCCCTTCGAACGAGGTCATCTCGGCGTACACGTTGTAGTCGCCGGGAGCGGGTGCGATACAACGGTACTTGCCGGCTCCTTCGCCGGTGCACGCGACCTCTTCGAGGGTGGCCGAGTCGATCAGCGTGACCGTGGCGCCGTCGAGGGGGGCCGACTCGGGGTCGGTGACCGTCACGTCGATCGGGTAGCCGGCGTCGCAGTTCGACTCGCCGTTGCAGGCCACCGCCCAGACCACTACCGACATCAGGACCGTACGTGTGACCATCTGCCCTCCGACCCGCTGAATAACGAGGTACGACTGCGATGGCGACCGGTCCGCACCGTTGCGGTGGCCGCCCCGTCGATGGTATGATGCCGCGATGAAGATCACCCCTCGACGGCTCCTGATGTTCGGTGGCGCGGCCTTGCTGGTGGCGCTGCTGGTGGCGTGGTGGATGTGGCCGACGGCCGAGGCGCCGAAAGTCGCGGCGCAACCGCCGCCCCCGCAGCGGCCGGTCGAGGCGCCGGTGAGCCTGGCGATGGCCGATCCGGTCGAGCCGCGGAAGGAGGATGACGTGCTCGAGCGGCTCGGGATCGACCCGAAGGTCACGCCGAAGTGCGCTCTGATCAACCAGTGGCACGCGCGGAACGTGCCGATGTGGGTGATCCTCGACAACATGCAGGCTCAGGCGATGAAGTTCGACGAGAAGGAGATCGAGTGCCTCACCGCCTCGCCGCTCCCGCCCGGGATCCTCGACACCGCCGACTACAATACTCGTCGACCGGTGCCCGAGGGCCTGTCCAACGGCCCGCGCGGGGTGGAAGTGCTGCCTCTGCCGCAGCGGATGCCGATCAAGTAGAGCGTTGACACCGCTCCTCCGGTCGACGACAATGGGCGGCCGAGGTGGTGTGATGCGGTTCGGATGGTTGGCGTTTGCGTTTGCTGCCTGCACCGGCGGCGAAGAAGAAGTGTGCGAAGACTTCCAGGTGGTCGTGTCGGTGGTCGATCCCGCCGGCGGGATCGTGGTCGACGCGCTGGTCGAGATCAACAACACCCCGTGTACCGCGGTCGGTGACGGCACGTACGAGTGTGTCGGGCACTTCTCGGACAACCAGCACAACATCGCGGCGACCCACCCGATGTTCAACGCGAAGGCGACCTTCGTGAACCCGCCCGAGGGCTGTGATCAACCCGTAGAGATCGAGCTGCAGCTCGGCGTGATGATGGGGTCCTGAAATGCGTGCGCTCCTGATCCTTCCGCTGGTTTCGATGTTCGCCTGTGACGGCGCCACCTCCGACGAGTCCGACGACGGCTGCCTCGCCACGTTGCCCGCGGTCGGGGTCACCGTGTCCGACCCCGACGGCGAGCCGGTCCTCGGCGCTACGGTGGAGTGGGATTCGGTCGCGTGCCCCGAGGCAGGTGACGGCCTGTACCAGTGCACCCCGGTGGTCGGCGGCGCGAACCAGCTGTACGTGTTCGCGATGAACATGCGCAGCTACAGCGCGTTCGAGACCGTGCCGGAGGCGTCCTGTATGCCGGCCCCGATCGCGATCGACGTGGAGCTGCAGACGGGGATCGCCCGCTGACGGTGGGCGGATTCGGGCCGAGCGCATAGAAGGCCCGTCGCCCCATGTCGTTCAACAGCCTCCAGTTCCTGGTGTTCTTCCCGGTGGTCGCGGGGCTGTTCTTCGCGCTGCCCCACCGGGCGCGGTGGGTGTTGCTGCTCGCCGCCTCGTGGCTGTTCTACGGCGCGTGGAGCCCGGTCTACCTGCTGCTGCTGGTGTTCACCTCGGCGCTCGACTGGTACGTCGCGATCCGGATCGAAGACGCGCCGTCGGTGCAGGCGCGGCGCTGGTGGCTCGGGCTGTCGCTCGTCAGCAACCTCGGGATCTTGTTCTCGTTCAAGTACTACAATCTGGTGAACGACACCGCGGCGGCGTTGGCTCGGGTCGTCGCCGGGGTCGAGTGGCCGGTCCCGCGGTCCGACCTGCTGCTGCCGGTGGGCATCAGCTTCTACACGTTCCAGTCGCTGTCGTACACGATCGACGTGTTCCGGAACGAGCTGAAGGCGGAGCGGCGGCCGGGGATCTTCCTGCTGTACGTCGCGTACTTCCCGCAGCTCGTCGCCGGTCCGGTCGAGCGGGCGAGCCGGCTGTTGCCGCAGCTCGTCCGGCCGGTGTCGTTCGACTGGGACCGCGCGGCGAGCGGGCTGCGCCTGGTGGCGTGGGGGATGTTCAAGAAGGTGGTGGTGGCCGACCGCCTCGCCGAGGTCGTGCAGGTCGTGTACTCCGACCCGACCGAGTTCGGGGCGGCGGTGCACGTGCTCGCCACCTACTTCTTCGCTTACCAGGTCTACTGTGACTTCTCGGGGTACTCGGACATCGCGATCGGCACCGCCCGCGTGCTCGGCGTCGACCTGATGACCAACTTCGACCAGCCGTACCTCAGCCGGTCGTACTCGGAGCTGTGGTCACGGTGGCACATCTCGATGACCACCTGGTTCCGTGACTACGTGTACCTGCCGCTCGGCGGCAGCCGGGTGTCCCGCGCGCGCTGGGTCCTCAACGTGTTCGTGGTGTTCGGCGGCAGCGGGCTGTGGCACGGCGCGGCGTGGAGCTACGTGTCGTGGGGCCTGGTGAACGGCGCGTTCATCGTGCTCGAGCGGTTCACCGCCCGGCCGCGCGCCGCGCTGGTGTCCCTCGTGCGGCTCGACCGCGCGCCGGCGCTGCTGTCGGTGGTGCAGTGGTCGCTCACCTTCGCGACCTGGCTGTTCACCCTGGTGTTCTTCCGCGCCGACTCACTCCGCGACGCGCTGTACATCGTGACCCACCTGTGGCGCGGGTGGTTCGTGCTGCTCGACCCGTTCGAGGTGGGCTCGATCCTGATCCGGATCAAGCTCGACCTGATGTTGCTCACCTACTGCGTGCTGCTCGGGCCGTTCGTGGAGCTGGTGGACTACGGGCGGCGGACGCCCGGTTGGTCGGAGCGGTTCGCCGCCCTGCCGACGGTGCCGCGGTGGGCGCTCGACTGGGCGCTGATCCTCGCCACGCTGCTGTTCGGGTCGTTCGGCGAAGTGCCGTTCATCTACTTCCAGTTCTAGGAGTGCCGATGCTCGTGTGGTTGGCCGCGGTCGCCGCGGCGGTGCCCCAGCCGGAGCTGCGGCTGCACCTGGGGAAGGTCCCGATGAAGGGCCGCACGATCTGCTACCCGAGTGGGCTGTCGGTGCACGCGGTCGCGCGGCCGAACACCGGGGTGGTCGCGGTCAGCGCGATCGTCGACGGCGGGATGGCGGCGGAGGGGCCGGACGAGACCGGGGCGAGCCGGCTCGCGCAGCAGCTGTGGTTCCAGGCGCGCGCGGTGGGCGGCGTCCCGGTCGAGCAGACCCTGTCGGGGCTCGCGGTCGACGCGTTCACCCTGCCCGACGCCACGGTGTACGTCACCGTGGCCGCGCCGTCCGACCTCGAGCACGTGCTGCAGATCGAGGGGCGGCGGATCGCGGAGCCCCTCGCGGGGATCGACGCGTCGGTGTTCGACGCGGAGCGGTCGAAGGTGCGGGTCGACACGTTGTGGCACGGCGAGCAGGCGGCGCAGCGCGCGCTCGAGGACGGGCTGTGGCCCGACGCGTTCGTGTACCGCAGCCTCGTGGCCCAGGTCGCCGACTACGACGCGCTCACGCTCGAGCAGGTGAGCGCGTACGTGGCGCGGACCTACGTCCCGTCCGGGATCACGCTCCGGATCGAGGGCGAGGTCGACCTGGCGACCATCGACTCGGTGGTGGAGGCGGCGATCCCGGTGGAGCTCCGGCTCGGCGTCGACAAGGGCGACTGTGATCACCCCCCGGTGGGCGGAGATCCGCCGGCGCCCACCGGCGGTCCGCCGGCCGAGGTGACGGCGGGGGTGCTCGCGCCCGAGCTGTCGTTCGGGTGGTCGGCGCCGGCCGGCTACGGTCCGACCGACGTGATCGGGCGGGCTGCCGCGGGGTGGCTCACGATCCGCCTCGCCGCGCTCCGGCCCCGTGGCCTCGACGTGACCTGCGCGTACGAGCCGCGCCGGCGGGCGTCGGTCGTGACCTGCCGCACGCCGCTGCCGATGGCGCCGGCCGAGGCGACCGAGGCGATCGGGCTGGCGCTGCGCGACCTGTGGGT
>JBEBJC010000431.1:0-6862 GCA_040080105.1 Myxococcota bacterium | reverse complement strand
GGGCTGCCGCCACCTCGGGGATCAGCGGGGTGGGCGCGGCGGGCGCGACCGAGATCTCGAGGCTCGGGAACCCGGCCGGCATGTCCCAGCTCGTGGCCGAGCCGCTCCACAAGCCGAGCAACGTGTCGGCGTCAGGGACGCGGAACCGCCGGTCGGGCTCGAGCGCGGACACGATCGCCGTCTCGATCGGTCCGGGGATCCCGGGCGCGACCTCCGACGGGCGGCGGAACGACCCCACCGCGCTCGCGTTCAGCACCGCGAGCAGGTCCCCGTCGAACGCCGGCTGCCCGACCACCATCTCGTACAGGATCGCCCCGAGTGAGAACAGGTCCGCCC
The DNA here is from genome assembly GCA_040080105.1 of Myxococcota bacterium. Classification (GTDB taxonomy): domain Bacteria; phylum Myxococcota_A; class UBA796; order UBA796; genus JACKER01. The sequence goes on along the minus strand of JBEBJC010000431.1, from coordinate 6,526 downwards.
GCGCGTCGGCGCTCGACGCGTTCTTGAGCTGCTCGGGGGCGAGGTACTGCGGCGTGCCCAACATCCCCACCGTCGGCGTGCGGCCCGCGGTCGCGTCGTCTCCGAGCGCGCGCGCCAGGCCGAAGTCGGTGATCTTCAGCGTGAGCGACGCGGTCCGGTCGTCGACCAGCACGTTCGCCGGCTTCAGGTCGCGGTGCACCAGCCCCGCGCGGTGCGCCGCCGCGATGCCCTGGATCAGCTGCGAGCCGAACAGGGTCGCCTCTTCGATCGACATCCGGCGCCGCCGCAGGTAGTCGGCCAGCGTCGGGCCGGGGATGTACTCCATCACCAGCCCGAGCAGGCCGTCCACGTCGATCGTCTCGTAGCTCGCCACGATGTTCGGGTGGCGGACCTCCCGCAGCAGGCGGGCCTCCCGCTCCAGCCGGGCGGCCTGCCCAGGGGAGCGGATCTTCAGCACCTTCAGCGCCGCTTGGACCCCGGAACGGCTGACGAGGTACACCCGCGAAGTCGCTCCTTCACCCAGCAGATCTCCGACCTGCCACGGGCCGACGACCGCGCCGCGCCGGAGCAACGACGGATCGTCCGTCGGTGGTTCTGGGTAGGGCATGCGTCCTCCGGCGCCCAGGGTAACATCAACCGCCGGTCGAGTTCGAGTGCCGTTTCGGCGAGGTCCGCCGCAGGTTCGACGGCCACATTCCGAGGGCACACCCGGCGGCGGGACCCCTCACCTCACCGAACCGGCCGGAGATCCGTGGCGGCTCGCCTCGGAGGAGGTCCGTTGTGGCAAGCCCGGAACTGCCGCGAGGGGGATCAGCGGACCTCGAACGGGAACACCAGCCTGAGCTCCTCGGGGATCTGGGCGAACGCCTCGGGTGAGCCCGACAGCAGCCCCTGGGTCTCGAGCACGTACGTGCCGGGCTCGAGCACCTCGGTCGGGGTCAGCAGGTAGTCGGTCTTGCTGCGCAGGGGCACCAGGTCGACGCCTCGCTTGCCCCCGTCGACCCACAGGTTCACCGTGATCTCCGCGGTGCCCACCGGGCCTGGGATCGTCTCCTGCGCCGCGTACTTCAGCTGATGCAGCTCGAGCCCGAGCCGGAGGATCTCGTCCTCGCGCAGGTCGGTGTGGAACACGATCCGCGGCCGGCCGCTCTCGACCGTGACCTCGCCGTGGTCGGCGATGCCCCGGAACTGCTGCAGCGCGTTGCCGACGAACTTCACCGGCTGCGCCTCGAGCTCGGCGTACCGGCCGGTGCCCACCACGTAGAACCCTGCGGCCTCGGGCTTCGGGTACAGCTCGAACAGCGGGCCCTGGGGCTGCCGGTCCCCCGGCTCGACCACCAGCTCGCGGTGCTCCTGGATGTACCCCTTGCACCCGGCCTTCATCTCCATCCGGCCGTCGGCGCGCGCGATCGCGTACCGCCCGTTGGCGTCGGTCATTGGGCGCTCGCTGCCGCCCACGACCATCACGGTGGCCCCGGAGATCGGGTTGCCCCACACGTCGACCACCTTGCCCTCGATCCGTTCGGTGGAACCGCACCCGACGGAGAGCATGAGCAGAGTCATCGGCACCCGGACGCCCCATGAGCCGACGCAGTCGGCGCCACTTGTGTATCCGTTGTCAGGGGGAACGCACATCGACGAACCACCGGTCGAGGGTTCCCGCCTCGAGCTCGCGCTGGGCGTGCCGCACGAACACGATCCACGACGCCCACTGGTGCAGCGCCGCCGCGTGCTCGGGGGTAGGTGCGCTCGACATCCGCTCGATCCGCTTCGGCATTTCCTGCTCCTCGGCCCACGCCACGCAGCGTTCGAGGAACTGATGGACGACCAGCACCGCGTCTGCCGGATCGACCTGCGGCGCGCGGTCGGGGTCGAACAGCCGGTCAGGGCTCCCCATGGGGCTCCTTGAGCGCCCCGCGCACCGGGTCGAGGGTGAACACGCCGGCCTCGGCGAACGACTCCACCAGCCGGTAGCCGATCTGGCCGAGCCCGAGCAGCCCCCGCAGCCGCGCCAGCATGAACGCGGCCTCCGCGTCGGTCGGGTCGTTGCGCAGCGCCTCCTCCAGCACCGCCACCGCCTGGGAGAACCGCTGCACCGACCGGCCCACGAGCCGCAGCTCGCGCTCGCGGATCACCCGCCGAACGATCCCCCACACGTCGGTCTCGGCCCGGAAGTGCCGCTTGCGCTCCCCCGACGAGATCGCGCGGTCCACGATGCCCCACTGCTGGAGCTCCGCCAGCGCCATCGACACCGCCCCGGCCGACAGCTGGGTGCGCTCGGCGATCACGTCGGCCGGCAGGGCGTCGGGCGACAGGTACAACAGGGTCCAGATCCGGCCCATACTGGCCTTGAACCCCCAGAACGCGATGAGCTCACCCATCGTCTCCGCGGCCAGATCGATCGCCTTCTGCCGGGCCTCTGCCCCCGAGATCGTCATCGCGAGCGTCATACCCCGTTCCTCCGAGGTGGTCATCACTGTGTTCAGAAAGCAGTGAACACCGGGCGGGGCCGAGATACATCCGGCTCCCTGGACCCGGTGGACGTCGGGTATCAGTGATTTCAATAATGATTGAAATCACACATGGGGAGAGATACGCGCAGGTTCAGGAGGCGGCGATGGCGCTGACGGGCTTCGGAAGCGCGGCGGGGAACCACCCGCCGGGGGAACCCGGGCTCGCGGGCGAGCCGGTGTCCCGTCGCCACCGACCGGCCGGGCTCGCGGCCGGGGCTCCCGGGGTGCGGGTCTCCGGTCCGGAGCGCGCGCTGGGGCTCGTCGCGGCGGAGCTCGCCGAGGCCGAGCTCGAGCTGCGCACCCTGGTCCGCACCGACGTGGCCGCGGTCGAGCGGATCGGCCGGTACCTGATCGACGCGGGCGGCAAGCGCCTCCGGCCGGCGTTGACCGCGCTCGGCGCGCGCGCGGTGGGCACGAACCCGGCGCCGGTGCGGCTGATGTGCGTGGGGGAGTTGCTGCACCTCGGCTCGCTGCTGCACGACGACGTGGTGGACGACGGAGACGTGCGGCGCGACCAACCGGCGGCGCATCGGGTGTACGGCAACGCGGTGACCGTGCTCACCGGCGACTTCTGCCTCGCGCGCGCGGTGCTGCTCGCGTCCGAGGCCGGCGGCCCGGCGGCGGTACACGCGCTCGGCCAGGTGGTCACCGAGATGGCCGAGGGCGAGGTGCTGCAGCTGAACCACGCCGGTGACCTCGGGTGCACGATCGACCAGTACCTCGACGTGGTCGCGCGCAAGTCGGCGGCGCTGATCGCGTGGTGTGTGCGGGCGGAGGCGCTCGCCCGCGGGTACACCGCCCACGCGGCCGCGCTCGAGCGGTTCGGTCGGCAGATCGGGATCGCGTTCCAGATCACCGACGACGTGCTCGACTACGCGGAGGGCACCGGCAAGCTGCGCGGGGCCGACCTGCGGGAGCGCAAGGTCACCCTGCCGTTGATCCTCGCGATGGACGCGCTGCCCGGCCTGCGCGAGGAGCTGGCCGAGGGTCCGCCGTCGCCGTCGCGGGTCGAGCACTGGCTCGCGCGGATCCGGGGCACCGACGCGCTCGACCGCGCGCTCGACCACGCGCGCGAGCGGGTCGAGGGGGCGATCGACGCGCTCGGCTCCCTCCCGCCGGGTGAGGGGCGCGACGCGCTGTCGTCGTTGGCGCGGTACCTGGTGGAGCGGGTCCGATGAGCCGCCGCCGCGTGGTGATCGCGGTCACCGGCGCGTCCGGCTCGCCGTACGCCGCGCGGGTCCTCGGGTTCCTCGCTGCCCACGCGGCGGAGCTCGAGCTCGACCCGCACGTGGTGTTCACCAAGTTCGGACGCTTGGTGTGGGGCGACGAGGTGGGGGTGGATCCGGCGTCGTACGGGTTCCCCACCTACGCCCCGTCCGACATGCTCGCCCCGTTCGCGTCCGGCTCGGCCGGGTTCGACGCGATGGTGGTGGTGCCGTGTTCGGTCGCGGCGCTGGCCCGGATCGCCACCGGGGTGTCGTCCGACCTCGTGTCGCGCGCGGCCGACGTGATGCTGAAGGAGCGCCGGCGCCTGGTGTTGGTGGTGCGCGAGTCGCCGTACAACCTGGTGCACCTGCGGAACATGGTCACCCTGGTCGAGGCGGGCGCGGTCGTGATGCCGGCGAGCCCGTCGTTCTACAGCGCCCCTACCTCGGTCGAGCAGCTGCTCGACACCGTCACTGCCCGGGTCCTCGATCAGATCGGCGTGCCCAACGCCCTGATGCAGCGGTGGACCGGCGAGCTCCGCGGAGGCAAGTCATGAACCTGTCCACCGTCGCCCGGCGCGCGCTCGACCGCGCCGGCCTCGGGTCCATCACCGAGCGGGTGCTCGCCGGCGAGCGCCTGACGTTCGACGACGGGGTGAAGCTGTTCGAGTCGCCCGAGCTGGCCGCGGTGGGCGCGCTGGCGAACGCGGTGCGCGAGCACCTGCACGGCGACCTCACCTGGTTCAACCGCAACCTGCACGTCAACGCGACCAACGTGTGCGAGGCGAACTGCATCTTCTGCAGCTTCTCCCGGCTGAAGACCGGCGACGCAGGCGCGTACACCATGCGGCTCGACGAGGTCGTGGGGCGGGTGCGCGCGCTGCGGACTCAGTTCGTGACCGAGCTGCACACGGTCAACGGGCTGAACCCCGACCTCCCGTGGAGCTACTACCTGGACTTCCTGCGGGCGGTCAAGGCGGAGCGGCCCGATCTGCACATCAAGGGGTTCACCGCGGTCGAGATCCACTACTTCGCGCAGAAGTACGGGATGACGTACGAGCAGGTGCTGCTCGAGCTGCGCGCGGCGGGGCTCGGCAGCCTGCCCGGCGGCGGGGCCGAGGTGTTCGCCGCGCGGGTGCGCAAGAAGTTGTGCGACGACAAGGTCTCGACCGAGGGGTGGCTCGAGGTGCACCGCACCGCGCACCGGCTCGGGATGCGCAGCAACTGCACGATGTTGTTCGGATCGATCGAGCGGCTCGACGAGCGGGTCGACCACCTGACCAAGCTGCGCGACCTCCAGGACGAGACCGGCGGGTTCCAGACGTTCATCCCGCTGAAGTTCCACAACGAGAACAACCGGCTGCACAAGTTGCCGGAGCCCACCGACGTGGACTGCCTGAAGACGATGGCCGTGTCGAGGCTGATGCTCGACAACATCGGCCACGTCAAGGCGTACTGGCCGATGCTCGGGGTGCAGCTCGCGCAGCTGTCGCTGTCGTTCGGGGTCGACGACCTCGACGGCACCGTGCGCGAGGAGCGGATCTACCACATGGCGGGGGCGAAGACCCCCCAAGAGCTGACCCGGGCGGACCTGGTCGCGCTGATCCGGCGCGCCGGGCGGATCCCGGTCGAGCGCGACACGTTGTACCGCGTCGCGGCGGAGGCCTAGATGGCACGCATCGGGACGGTGGGGTACCTCAACGCGCGGCCGCTGTCCGACCAGGTCGACATCGACCGGCACACGCTCGTGCTGGCGCACCCGGCCGAGGTGGCGCGGATGTTGCGCGACCGCGAGGTCGACGTGGCGTTGGTCCCGGTGGCGGCGGTGCTGGCCGAGCCCGGGTACAAGATCGTCCCCGGGACCTGTGTGGGCTCGGCCGGGCCGGTCGCCTCGGTGGTGCTGGTCGCCGACACCCCGCCCGAGCAGTGGACCCGGGTGGTGCTCGACGGGGTCAGCCGCACCTCGGTGGTGCTCGCGCAGCTCCTGCTGAAGCACGGCCCGCTGTCGCAGCGGGTGTCGCCCGACCTGAAGATCGAGCTCGCGCCGCCGAACGGCGCCCACCCGCAGGTCCGCAAGACCACCGCCGCGCTGGTGATCGGCGACCTGGCGCGGACGGTGAACCACCCGCACCGCATCGACCTGGCCACCGAGTGGCGCGAGTGGACCGGGCTGCCGTTCGTGTTCGCGGTGTGGGCGGGCCGGGCCGACCTCGACCCGGAGGTGGTGCGCCACCTGGCGAGCGCCGGCCGGGCCGGGGTCGACGACGTCCCCCGGCGGTACGCGAACGGCGACCTGAAGTACCTCACCGAGAACCTCCGGTACCCGCTCGACGACGCGGCCCTCACCGGGCTCCGCCGGTTCGCCGCGCTCGCGTTCCGAGCAGGGCTCGTGCCGAGTGAAGACTTCGAGCTGTTCTCACCCGCGGCGCGACGCGACAAGCCCGACGTGGACCCGCTGCTGTCGCGCGCGCTCGACGGCGGGCTGTTGCCCCCGAGCGACGCGCTCGCGCTGCTGCGGTTCGCGCCGGTGGCCGACCTGTGCGCTGCGGCCGACCTGAAGCGGCGCGAGCGGTTCCCCGGGGAGCGGGTCGGGCTGCGGCTCGACGCGGTGCTCGCCGCGGACGCCGGGCCCGAGTCGGTGGCCGACGCGGTGAGCGCGGGCGCGACCCGGATCCGGCTCGAAGGGGACGTCGACGAGGCGCGGGTCGCGGCGGTGGCCGCCCGGTGGCCGGGGCTGGAGCTCGAGGCGGCCGCGCCGGTGCCCGGGGTGACCCACCTCACCGAGGAGGCGGGCGGCACGTGGTCGGA
>JBEBJC010000430.1:0-6863 GCA_040080105.1 Myxococcota bacterium | reverse complement strand
GCTGATCGCCGCGATCAGCAGGTCGGCGGTGCGGGCCTGGCGCGGCGGCCCGCGACCGGGCGGCGGTGTTGGTGGCCGAGGCCGACGCGGCGACGGCGCGGGCGGACGCGGCGGACGCCGAGGCGGCGCGCTGGTCGGCGGGCGCGGCGGCCGCTCGCACAGCAGCTCGTACAACGTGGCGCCGAGCCCGTACACGTCGGACCGGGCGGTGACCTCCGAGCCCTCGCCGCGCGCCTGCTCGGGGGACAGGTACGCCGGGGTGCCGGTGACCGCGCCCAGGCGGGTCATCCCCGCGCCGCCCGCGCCCGCGGCCGCGACCGCGCCGAGCCGCGCCAGCCCCCAGTCGAGCACGTACACCGCCCCGAAGTCCCCGAGCATCACGTTCGGCGGCTTGACGTCGCGGTGCACCACGCCGCGGGCGTGCGCGTACGCGATCGTCTCGCACACCCGCAGGAACGCCTCGAGCAACCGACGGAACCCGCCGTCCCCCTGTCCCGATCGGCCGGTGCGCCAACCCGCGTGCACCTCGCGCGCGCGGACGTGCAGCCCGACGCCGTGCACGCGGTCCATCGTGAACCACGGACGACCGTCGGGCAACACGCCGAGCTCGTGCACCGGGACGATGCCCGGGTGCTGCAGCGACGCCGCCACCCGGGCCTCGAGGCCGAACCGCGCGAGCGCGTCGCCGTGCGCGAGCTCGGTCCGGATCGCCTTCATCGCGAGCTCGCGCCCGAGGTGCTCGTCCCACACGAGCCACACGGTGCCCATGCCGCCTTCACCCAGCAGCGCGCGCCGGTGGTATCGGCCGTCCACCGTGTCGGGCAAGTGCTCCGCGAAGCTCATGGGGTGGGCCTCGTCCGCCCGCGTCAGAAGTAGTATCGACCGCCGATCCCGCCGTCGACGCCCGGCGACAGCGGCGGGAGCACCGTGAGGTCGAACGCGGCCTCGATGTACAGCTGGAACGGCGCGTCTTCGAAGTCGAAGTCGACTCCGAACGGCACCCGGGCGCCCAGGATCGCGCCGTTGGTGCCGCCGGCCCACGAGTAGTACCCGGTGGTCACGAACCCGCCGACCCCGATCCGGAACGGGATCGTGACCCCGCCGCCGCTGTCGAGCGTCTCCAGGTTCCAGTGGTACGCGACCTGGCCCCAGAACGCGTTCCACCACAGGTCCTCGCCGTAGTAGCCCCCGCCCACGGTGAAGTCGATCGCGTTCCTGCGGCCGTCGCCGAGGTACACCTTGCCCGTGAGCCCCGAGGGCCCCCCGAGCTGGATCCCGAGGCCGAAGTCGCGCGAGGTGCCGATCTCGGTCGCGCCCGCAACGGTGGCCCACAGCAGCAGTCCGGTCATCACTCCTCCAGCCCCACGCCTGTAGTCCGATCGCCGGTCGAGTGTCAGCCGGAGCAGGCGCTGTCGGACACCTGGCGCTGTTCCTCGACCACGGCGAGCTCGCCCTGCGCGAGCGCGAACACCGTGACGGTGCGCTCGCCGCAATCGTCGTGCTCGACGGTGAGCGTGTTGTCCTCGACCACCGGCTCGGCGCCCGGCGACACCCGCAGGCGCGACTCGCGCACCCCGCTCGACCACGCGAACACCTGCCACACCGCGCGGTGGCCGTCGTCGTGCGCCACCACCAGCTCCTCGCCCGGCTGCGTCGGGTCGAGGTCGATCACCTCGGCGCGGACTTCGCCCTCGACCGTGGCGTCGAACGGGAACGCGCCGCGGCCCTCGATCACAACCTGGTGGTCACCCAGGACCACCTGTTCGCGCGCGCCGTCGCCGTCGAGGTCGACCGACAGGCCGGCCCCCTCCGGGCGGAGCTCGAACGGGCGGACCACCGACCGAGCGGCCGACACCGGCGCTGCGTCGCGCTCGAGCGCGGCTGGCTCCCCTCCGATCCCGGCACACGCGAGGCCGGTGAGGCCGACCACCGACACGACGAACCCACGGACATTGGACATGTTTCTTCCCTCCTCGAAGCGTCCCTCCTATACGGTCGCCGCCGGTCGACACTTCGAAACCGAGCGCGGGATTTGGTGACCCGGCGCGACGGTGGTCAGCGAATGGTCAGTGGGGCGGCCAGGGTCCGCAGCGTACTCGTTGCAGGTCGGCGGTGACCGGCCACGGGAGGATCGATGATCGTTCGCGCCATGGTTCTCGGAGGGCTCGCGTCGGGCTGTGTGGAGGAGGCCCCGGTGAGCGGCACGGGCTGCGGGTTCGGCGAGCCGAACGACACGGTCGACGCCGCGACCCCGGTCGACGTGGACGGCCGATACACCGACCTGTGTGTGACCGGGTCCGACGGAGACGACCCGGCGGACTGGTTCGTGCTCACCGCCCCCGCGGACGCCGCCGGCGGGGTGGTGACCGCGGCGCTGGAGAACGTCCGCGACGGGGGGCTGGCCGAGTTCTCGGTGATCGCGCTGGCCGACGGCGGGTCGGTGCCGCTCAACCCGTACTCGGTCGAGTTCGACCAGCCGGTGAGCGGGTGGTTCACCGTCGCGCCCGGGGCGTCGTACGCGATCGGCGTGGTGCGGTTCGCCGGCACCGGGCCGCAGTACACCTACGATCTGCGCCTCGACTACCAGGCGATCCCCGACCCGCAGGAGCCGAACCCGAAGGAGTCCCCGACCGCGATCGAGCTCGGGCAGGACATCCGCGGCTCGTTCGCCGGGGTGACCGCGGCGAGTGTGCTCCAGCAGGGCGAGGCGCTCGACGCGTTCACCTTCGACCTGTCGGCCTCGACGGTCCGGGTGTCGCTCACCGACGTGCCGGCCGACCTCGCGTGTGACGTGGAGCTGTTCGACGCCGCCGGCCTCGGCGTCGGGGAGGCGTACCAGACGGACCCCGGGCTCGACTGCGTGATCGACGCCGAGTCCCTCGAGCCGGGCTCGTACACTGCGTGGGTGCACGTGTTCGCCGGCGAGCCCCCGAACGCGGGGGGCGGCGAGGCGCCGGGCTGGGTGACCGCGCAGTACACGCTGCGGGTCGACTGAGGTAGTTTCGGCGGGTGAACGGCCTCGTCCCCGACCTCGACCTGCTGCGCGCCCGGGTGGGGCGGTACGCGGGACACGGGATCGACGACGAGGACCGGCCGTTCCACGCCGAGCTCGAGCTCGCCGTCGAAGGGGCCGGGCTGCGGCTGACCGCGTCGTCGACCGGGATCGACGGCACCCCGCTCGCCCGGCACGACGCGACGATCGGGGCGCGCGATGGGCAGCTGGCGCTGTGGGTCGGCCTCGACGAGCACCCGCGGCGGTTCGGCGGCACCGTGGCCGGCGCGGTGCGCACGGTGGTGTTCGGCCGGGGCGAGCCGTCCGACCCGGCGCACGACCGGGTGGAGATCGCGCTCGACCTGTGGCCCGACGGGCAGGTGTCGCTCCGGATCGCGTCGGGGCCAGCGGGCACCGTGTTCCGCACCCGGTTCACCGCGCGCCTCCGCCCCGCGTGAGGTAGGTGGCGCGATGATCAACCGCCGGTTCCGCCTCGCCGCTCGCCCCGTGGGCGCCCCCAAGCCGTCCGACTGGACCTACGAGGAGGTGCCGGTCGAGCCCCCCGGGCCCGGGCAGCTGCTGGTCGGGGTCGAGTACGTGTCGCTCGACCCGGCGATGCGCGGCTGGATGAACGCCGGCAAGTCGTACGTGCCGCCGGTGGAGCTCGGCGAGGTGATGCGCGCCGGCGGGTGTGGCCGGGTGCTCGCGTCGAACCACCCGAAGTTCGCGGTGGGCGACGCGGTGGTCGGCCTGTTCGGGGTCCAGTCCCACGCCGTGTCGGACGGCAAGGGGGTCGAGCGGGTCGACGCGGTCGCGCCGATCACCCTGGGGACCCTCGGGATGACCGGGTACACCGCGTACTTCGGGCTGCTCGACGTGGGCAAGCCGGTCGCCGGCGACACGGTGGTGGTGTCGGGCGCGGCCGGCGCGGTCGGGATGATCGTGGGCCAGCTCGCGAAGCTCCACGGCTGCCGCGCGGTCGGGATCGCGGGCGGGCCCGACAAGTGCAAGTTCCTCACCGAGACCCTCGGGTTCGACGCGGCGGTCGACTACCGCGACCCCGGGTTCGCCGAGGCGCTGCGGGCCGCGACCCCGACCGGGGTGAACGTGTACTTCGACAACGTCGGCGGCGACGTGCTCGACGCGGTGCTCGCCCGGCTCGCCCGCGGGGCCCGGGTGGTGATCTGCGGCGCGATCTCCCAGTACAACGCCGAGACCCGTCCGAAGGGGCCGTCGAACTACCTGTCGCTGCTGGTGAACCGCGCCACGATGCAGGGGATGGTGGTGTTCGACTACGCGCCCCGGTACGCCGAGGCGCGCGCGGCGCTGGCGGGCTGGCTCGCCGAGGGCAAGCTGGTGGACCGCCAGCAGGTCGTCGAGGGGCTCGAGACGTTCCCCGACCGCCTCGCGATGTTGTTTCGCGGCGAGAACACCGGCAAGCTGGTGTTGAAGGTCTGACCGGGGGCGTGTGATGGCCGATCCGATCGCGCTGGCGATCCCGCTGTTCTTCCTGGCGATCGGGGTCGAGCTCGCGGTCGCGCGGTGGCAGGGGCGGCGGGTGTACCGGTTCGCCGACGCGATCACCGACCTGTCGTGTGGGATCGGGCAGCAGGTCACCGGGCTGTTCGTGGGCGCGTGGGTGGTGCTGCCGTACGTATGGATCGCCTCCCACGCGCCGATCCGGCTGTCCGCGAGCTCACCGTGGACCCACCTGCTCACGTTCCTCGGGGTCGACCTCGCGTACTACGCGTGGCACCGGTGGACCCACGAGTCGAGCCTCGGGTGGGCGACCCACGTGGTGCACCACCAGTCGGAGGACTACAACCTCGCGGTGGCGCTGCGCCAGTCGATGACGAGCTCGCTGTCCGGCTGGCCGTTCTACCTGCCCCTCGCCGCGCTCGGGGTGCCGGTGGAGGTGTTCGCGCTGCACACCGCGCTGAACACGCTGTACCAGTTCTGGATCCACACCGAGACCGTGCGCACGGTGGGCCCGCTCGAGTGGGTGTTGAACACGCCGGCGCACCACCGGGTGCACCACGCGATCAACCCGGCGTACCTCGACAAGAACTACGCCGGGGTGCTGATCGTGTGGGACCGGCTGTTCGGAACGTTCACCCCGGAGACCGAGACAGCCGTCTACGGAACGGTCACCCCGCTGCGGTCGTTCGACCCGCTGTGGGCGAACGTGGCGTTCGTGGTCGATCGGGCGCGGGCGACCCGCGCGGCGCGATCGGTGGGGGAGGTGGCGCGGGCGTGGCTCGGGCCGCCCAGCGCGAGCGGCGACCCCGCGGGACCCGGCCCGACCTCGCCGAAGTACGACCCCCGCGGACCCCGCGGCGCGCCCGTCTACGTCCTCGCGTGGTTCGTGCCGGTCGCCGCCGCCACCACCGGCATGTTGTGGGTCTCCCACACCGCCCCGCCCGCGTGGCTCGCGCTGGGGATGGTGCTGGTGCTGTGGACCACCTGGACCTGGTCCGGGCTGTTCGAGCGGGCGTGGTGGGTCGCGCCGGCCGAGGGGCTGCGGCTCGCGGCGGTCGCGGTCGCGGGCACCGTCGCGACCCGCGAGCTCGCGTGGGCCGGGCCCGCGGTGTGGGCGGCGTGCGCGGCGTCGGCGGTGGCGTTCACCTGGCTGTGGCGCCAGTCGACCCCCGAATAGTCCTGTCCGATCCCCCTCTCCCACAATCTCGACGCGTCGGTTCCAAACGTCCCGGGTCGCGCAGCTACCTGAGTGAGCGACGGGCGACGGACGCCTGGCCGCTCACCGGAGGTGGCGGTTGGAACACGGTTGGTCCTCGGTGCGAAACTTCGTTCGGATCGGTTGGGTCGGGCTGGCGATGACCTCGCTCGGCGGCTGCGGTTGGCTCGACGAGCTGATCGACCTGCTCGAGGCGATCGACGGCGAGGGTGACCCGCCGGTCGAGACCTGTGACGGGCAGCTGGAGGCGTGCCTCGCGTCGGGTGAGGTGCCCCCGGACGTGTGTGACGAGCAGTTCCGCGAGTGCGTGGGGGAACCCGGACCCGACACCGGGCGCCCCACCGACCCGGACCCGTGTGACGAGAGCTTCGAGGACTGCCTGGCCTCGGGCGCCGACCCCGACCTGTGCCGGCAGGACTACGAGCTGTGCCTCGACGTGTTCCTCCCGGACGACACCGGCTCGACCGAGCTCGATCCGTGCGCGCTCGAACACGAGCAGTGCATCGCCGACACCGGCGACGTCGAGGCGTGCGACGAGGCATTGCGTGAGTGCTTGGGTGAGGGCCGCTGAGCACATGACCGGGACCGCCGCCATCCAGCTCGACGTACGGGACCTGTACGTCCGGTACGCGGGGCTCGTGCTCCGCCGGGTGCGGCGGTTCTACCCGCCGCACCTCGCGGCGGACGTGGTGCAGGAGGTGTTCGCCCGCGCGGTGGAGAAGGCCTCCACCTTCCGCGGCGAGGGCACCGAGCGGGCGTGGCTGTTCGGCCTCACCACCCGCCACTGCCTCGCGCGGGTCCGGGACGAGCGACGGCGGCGGGCGCTGCTGGACGAGGTGGGCGAGGTGCCGTGGAGCGCGCCCGTCACCCCGTCGACCACCGAGGCCGCGGTGTTCTTGAGCGAGCTGTGGCGCGAGCTCGACCCCGAGCTCCTGCAGATCGGCGTACACGCGTACGTCGACGGGATGACCCAGGAGGCGATCGGCGAGCTGCTCGGCGTCTCCGGGCGTACGATCTCCAACCGACTGGAGGAGCTGCGGCGACTGGCCCACCAGGCCGCCGACTCCCCGCGAGGCCCCCGATGAACCCCTTGCGCACCGACGGGCACCTGCACGACCTGGCCCTGGAAGACCTGCTCGCCGACGAACCCGCGCCCGGCGCGCGCGAGCACCTCGA
>JBEBJC010000429.1:0-6872 GCA_040080105.1 Myxococcota bacterium | reverse complement strand
GTCGAGCTGTGGGACGGAGCGCTGGTCGCGCCGGTCCGAACCGCGATGTGGCCGATGTCGGGCGGCGGGGTGGTGGTCGCGACCGGGGGGCGGTTCGCGGCGTTCGGGGACCCGACCGGGGTGGTGGTGTGGGTGGACCTCGACGGCCCTTAGTCGCCGAAGCTGGTGAACCGCTCGGCCCGGAACACGTGCCACCCGGCGGTCGGACCTTCCCCCGCTGGAGCCCACAGGTCGAGGTGCCACACGACCTCTCCCGTGGTGGGGTCGAACTCCACGACCTGCCCGCTCGGACCTGCGCGGTCGAGCCCCGAGTTCTGGACCCCTCCCTCCACCAACACGTAGGCGAACGTCCCCAGCACGTGCCCGTTCGGGAGGGGGTCGGCGTCCCCCATCGCCCCGCTGAATACGGTGGGCTCGAGCTCGAACGACCACTCCTGCCGGACCGTGCGGGCGGCGCGGTCGACCTGGTACTGCACGACCCGCGACCCGATGTCGGAGTTCGGCACCTGCACTTGGGTGGTGAACGGGGAGGCCTGGAAGTTCCCGTTGTCGAACATCAGCACCCGGTCGCCGGTGAGCCACTTCGCGCCGTGCTGGTGGTACGGCCAGGCGAACGGCTGGCCGACGGGCTCGAGCAACAGGTCCGACCACGGCGCCGACCAGTTGTCGGGGTTGCCCAGGATGAAGTCGATCCCGCCCGTCCGCGCGTCGACCAGGAACACGGCGTCCTGGTGGCGGGCCGACACCAGCCACTCGTCGCCGCGCTCCGACACCCCGTTCACGTGGGTCCAGTCGAGCCCTAGCGCGCCGTGGTCGAGCGACCCGTACGCGATCCGGTCCGGATCGAGGTGATCGAACAGCGACCACTCGCGGACCACCTCGACCGCCTCGGGGTCGATCTCCAACACCACGTCGGAGAACAGCGTGGCGGGCGCCACCGCGGTCGGGTCGTCGTACGAGGCCGGAAACGCGGCGCGGTTGCCGACCTGCTTGCCGATCACCAGCCACGTGCCGCGGTCGGACAGGTGGAAGTCGTGGTTGAACCCGATCGCGCCCGGGACCCACTCGCCCGGCGCCTCGATCGGCGGCCCGACGCTCTCGAGTCGGCGGGTGATCCGGCCCATCCAGTCCATCTCCACCAGCGACGCCCCGAACAACATCCGCACGCCGCTCTCGGTGGGAAGCGCCTCGAACGACTGCATGACCTCACCGTCAAACAACCACGCGACTTCGCCCGCCTCGTCGACCACGACGACGTAGGCCGCGACGCCGGTGGAGGCGACCGACATCAACGTGTAGCCGGGCTGCATCTGCTCGAGCTCGAGCACCCGCATCTCGGCCGAGGGGAACAGCTCGGGCAGGGGATCGGTGGTGAAGGTGAGGGGTTCGGCGCGCAGCACTTCACCAGCGTCGTCGGTGGCGGTGAGCTCCACCGTCCAGGTGGCGTCGGCATACAGCCCGATCAACGGCACGACGACTTCCCCGTCGCCGCGGACCTCGAACGAGCGCGGGTGCTGCCCGTCGGTGGCGGTCCCGGTGACGGTGACCGGTCGGTCGAGGGTCCACCGGATCTCTCGCACGTACGGCGCCCGCGCGACCGGCCAGCTCGCCTCCGGGCCCCGCAGGGATCGAGGTGGATCGGGGGGTTGGCAGGCGAGCGACGCGAGCGCGAGCACGAGGCCAAGGTACCCCGCGCCTGCGCCGTCCGCCGATCGATCGCGAGCGACGGCGCCGGTCCGACCGGATACGAACCGCGCCTGGAGTCGGTCCATGAAGATCCAAGCCGTCGCCCTGCCGTTGCGGGGGATGGTCGTGTTCCCCGGGATGCTCCGCATCGTTTCGGCAGGACGCCCGAGCTCGGTGCGGGCGGCGCTGCGGCACGTCGAGGAGGGTGTCCCGCTGGTGTTGATCCCGCAGGTCGACTCCGACGAAGAGGACCCGATGACCGCCCGCCTCGCGGGGGTCGGGGTGCTCGGCACGGTGTTGCGCCTGACCCGCCTGCCCGACGGCGAGCTGCGGGTGCTGGTGGACGGCATCGAGCGGGTGAAGGTGCTGTCCGAGCTCACCCTCGAAGACGGCGCCACGGTTGCCACGGTCGAGCAGCGCCCGTCCACCACCCGCGACGGGGTGCGGGTCGGCGCGCTCGCGCGCGAGCTGTCGACTCGGTACCAGGAGTACGCCGGCAGCGTCGGGCTCCAGCCGCAGGAGCAGGCGACGCTGTCGTTCGGGCCCGAAGATCCGGAGCGGCTCGCCGATCAAGTGATGGGAGCGACCGAGGCGTCGCTCGAGGAGCAGCTCGCGGTGCTCGAGATGCCGGTGCTCGATCACCGGCTCGAGCGGGCGCTGTCGCACCTCGCCACCCAGCTGGTACGCCAGCGGATCGCCGCCGAGGTCAACGCGCGGGTCCAACGCGGAATGGACGACTCGCAGCGGGAGTACCACCTCAAGGAGCAGCTCAAGGCCATCCGCAGCGAGCTCGGCGAGTCGTGGGGGGCCGAGGCCGAGGCCGATCAGTTCGAAGATCGCGTTCGGACCGCCGGGATGCCGGAGGAGGTGGCCACGGAGGCGATGCGCGAGATCGAGCGGCTGCGCCGCGTGCACACCGACAGCGCCGAGTACGGGATCATCCGCACCTGGCTCGAGACCTTGTGCGACGTGCCGTGGTCGACCGCGACCCTCGACACGCTGTCGCTCCCGAAGGCCCGGCGGGTGCTCGATCGGGACCACCACGCGCTGGAGAAGGTCAAGGAGCGGATCCTCGAGTACTTGGCCGTCCGCCAGCTCGAGCCCGCCAGCAAGGGTCCGATCCTGTGCTTCGTCGGGCCGCCGGGCGTGGGCAAGACCAGCCTCGGGATGTCGATCGCGCAGGCGCTCGGCCGCAACTTCGGCCGGATCGCGCTCGGCGGGATCAAGGACGAGACCGAGATCCGCGGACACCGCAGGACGTACGTGGGCGCGCTGCCGGGCCGGATCCTGCGGGCCCTGATCCGGGCTGGCACGAACAACCCCGTGCTGGTGCTCGACGAGATCGACAAGGTCGGCAACGACTTCCGCGGCGACCCCGCGTCGGCGTTGCTGGAGGTGCTCGATCCCGAGCAGAACCACGCGTTCGTCGACCACTACCTCGACGTCCCGGTCGACCTGTC
Source organism: Myxococcota bacterium (assembly GCA_040080105.1). GTDB lineage: Bacteria > Myxococcota_A > UBA796 > UBA796 > JACKER01. Next base: position 3,726 of record JBEBJC010000429.1, on the reverse strand, counting down.
ACAGGCGTTGTTCATCGGCACCGCGAACCTCACCGACCCGATCCCTCCGGCGCTGCTCGATCGGCTCGAGCTCATCGAGATGCCCGGGTACACCGAAGAGGAGAAGGTCGAGATCGCCCGGCGCCACCTGTTGCCGAAGCTGGCGAAGAACCACGGCCTGGTGAAGAAGGTCTCGATCCCGGCGGCGGTCGTCTCGCGCACCGTGCGCGAGTTCACCCGCGAGGCCGGGGTGCGCGACCTCGAGCGGCAGCTCGCCGCGATCCACCGGAAGGTCGCGCGGCGGGTGGTGGAGGGCGAGACCCAGAAGATCACGGTCAAGCCGGAGGAGCTGCAGCGGTACCTCGGCGCCCCCAAGTTCTTCAACGAGCTGGTGGAGGCGGAGGCGCAGCCCGGCGTCGTGGTCGGGTTGGCGTGGACCGCGGCGGGCGGAGACCTGCTGTTCATCGAGGCGACCCGGATGCCCGGCAAGGCGGGCCTGAAGCTCACGGGCTCGCTGGGCGACGTGATGAAGGAGTCGGCCGAGGCCGCGTTGTCGTGGCTGCGCTCACACGCGACCGAGCTCGGCGTGGGCGCCGACGCGTTCGACGCGGAGTTCCACCTCCACGTCCCGGCGGGCGCGATCCCGAAGGACGGCCCGTCGGCGGGCGTCACCATCGCCACCGCGCTCGCTTCGCTGGTCACCGGCCGGGTGGTGCGGGAGCGCCTCGCGATGACCGGCGAGATCACGCTGCGCGGGAAGGTCCTGCCGGTCGGCGGGGTGAAGGAGAAGGCGCTCGCGGCGCGCCGCGGCGGCGTGACCACGATGGTGCTCCCGACCCACAACTTCCACGACCTGGAGGACGTGCCGGCCGAGCTCCGCGCCGATCTGGACCTCGTGCTCGTCGATCGGATCGAGCAGGTGCTCGCGGTCGCGCTCGGGCTGCCGCTGCCCCAGCGGATGGTGCTGCCGGTGCCGACCCGCAAGGTGGAGGCCCCGGTGGTGCCGCCGCGCCCGCGCCGTCGACCGGCGCGGCCTTAGAGCCCGCCGCCGACGAACGCCGTCAGGTGGCGCACCAGTCCCCGCCCGACAGCGCGATCACCAGGTCGTCGCGCCGGGCGCCCGCCGCGGTCGCGGTGAACGGGGTCGCGATCCACAGCGGCCACACCACGAGGCCGACGCCGAACGTGAAGTTCGTCGCCCGCCGCATCAGCCGCCAGTCCTCGAACGCGTCGAGCGTCTGCGGGGTGGCGCCACACCGGGTCAGCGTCGACAGGAACTCGGCCCGCGCGGTCGAGCCCTTGGCCGGGTAGGTGGCGCCGTTGATGGTGATGCTCACCATGTCTGCGCTGACCGACTCGATCGTCGTCCACGGACACTCGGCGCGGGCGGTCGTGACGAGCAACAGGGAAACCATGGTTCGACTCCTCCGAGGTGCCGCAGTCTCGGGCACCTGCTCCTGATGACGGAGGGGTCGACGCTGGGATTGTTCGAAGCTGTGCGCGGTTCGTGCGGTCAGGGACCGAGCTTGCCGGTCGACACCACGAAGAACTCCCGGCTGTTCTGCCGCACCGCCTCGGGTCGCACCCGCTTCGTGTCGGTGAACCGGGCCCGGATCCGCTGGACGAACGCGTGGGCGTCGGTCCCGTCGAACACCTTGCACACGAACGAGCCACCGTCGACCAGGGTGGCTTCCGCGAGCTCGAACGCGCGGGTGGCGAGCTCGATCTGGATGTAGTGATCGCCCGACGGATCGCCGGTGGTGCGGGGCGCCATGTCCGACAGGAACACGTCGGGCGGTCCCCCCAGCGCGGCGAGGATCTCGTCGGCCGTGACCTCGAGCACGCTCTTCACCAACACCGGGCCGGCGCGGACCGCAGGCTCGTCGATGTCGACGCCGAGGACCACGCCTCGACCGCCGACGCGCTCCGCCGCGTACGTCGACCACGACCCGGGCGAGCAGCCGAGGTCGACCACCCGCTGCCCCGGCCGCAGCAGGCGCGCCCGCTGGTCGATCTCGCGCAGCTTGAACACCGAGCGGGCGGCGTAGCCCTCTTCTTTGGCCTGAACCGCGAACCGATCGGGCTTGCGGTACGGGTTCGCCGGCTTCTTTCGGCTCACCGGGCCGCGCAGCCCTCGATCCAGGTCGCGAGCGTGCGCACCATCTCCCCGGTGCCCCCGGCGGCGTACCGGTTCGAGGCCTTCTCCAGGAACGCCGGTCCGGCGATGTCGAGGTGGGCCCACCGCGGCCCCGACACGAAGTACTGCAGGAACAGGGCGGCGGTGACCGCGCCGGCCGCCCGGCCGCCCACGTTCTTGATCTGCGCGAACTCCGACTTCATCAGCTCCTTGTACGGGCCGTGCAGCGGCATCCGCCACAGGCCTTCCCCGGTGTGCTCCGCGGCCCGGCTCAGCTCGTCGGCGAGGCCCGCGTCGTCGGTGAACAGCCCGGTGTAGTCGTCGCCGAGCGCCACCACACACGCGCCGGTCAGGGTCGCGGCGTCGACCACGGTCCGGACACCGGGGGTGCGGCAGGCGCGGATCAGCCCGTCGGCGAGGACCAGGCGACCCTCGGCGTCGGTGTTGTGGATCTCGACCGTCACGCCGTTCGGGTACCGCAGCACGTCGCCGAGCTTGTACGACGAACCCGAGTTCATGTTCTCGACCGCCGGGACCCACACGTCCACCGCGATCGGCAGCCCGAGCTCGGCCACGATGCCCACGGTGGCGAGCATGGTCGCGGCGCCGCCCATGTCGCACCGCATGGTCTGCATCGAGTCGGACGGCTTGAGCGACAGGCCGCCCGAGTCGAACGTCACGCCCTTGCCCACCAGCGCCACATGGTCGCGCGCGTCGGCCGGCCGGTACCGCACCTGGATCATGCACCCCGGGCGGGTCGAGCCCTGGCCCACCGCGACGATCCCGACGCACCCTTCGGCCTTGCACCGCTCCACGTCCCACACCTCGACCGTGACCCCCGGGATCGCGCCCAGCTCGCGGGCGCGACCGGCGAGGGACTCGGGGTACACGTCGGCGGCCGGCGCGTTCACCAGGTCGCGCGCCCACTGCTGCCACTTGTTGCGGACCCCCGCGGCGCGCGCGGCCTGCTCGTCGGCGGCAGCGGTGACCACCCAGTTCGACACCGCGCTCGAACGCTCTTCCTCGGGCTTGTACGCCTGGTACAGGTAGTTGCCCGCGGCCGCCGCCTCGAGCAGCCGCCCGGCCATCGCGCCGTGTACGCCGGGGAACGCGAGCACCGCGGTCTGACCGTTCAGCGCGCGGATCTCGCGCCCGGCCTTGCCGGCCGCCACCCGCATCGCGGGCCACCCGCCGTCGCCGACGCCGACGATCACCAGCTCCCGCGCCGCGAGCCGCCCGAGGGTCGGCAGAACGAACGCCGATCCCTCGCCACCCTTGAACTTGCGGGACTTCAGCTCGGCGACGAGCTTGCCGTCGAACTTGGCGTCGAGCGTCGCGAGGGCGCCGTCGAGGCCGGGACCGGTGCCGACCACCAGGACGTCTGCGGCGATGTCGGCCAGGGATTCTGATGCGAAGCGGATGTTCAAGGTGGTTCTCCGGTCTCTAGCAGTTCTCGAGCAGGGCGGTGGTGACGAGCACCAAGATCAGTGATCCCGCGACGGCAGACCCGGCGGCCACGTACGGGTCTCTCCGCACGAGCTCCACCAGCGCCGCCACGGGCGCCAGCACTCCTGGGCTGCGCGGCGGCACGACGGTCAACGGTAGCTCGA
>JBEBJC010000428.1:0-6875 GCA_040080105.1 Myxococcota bacterium | reverse complement strand
GGGTACCACACGCCGCCAGCCAGGTCAGCGCGATCATGCAGCCTCCGGATCGGGGTGGAACGTGACCGCGCCGTCAGGCGCGACGTGCCACGCGCGGATCGCGTTGTAGTGTAGGTCCGTGCCGGGTCCGCGCACCCGCCGGAACTCGGCGACGGTCGGCTGGACGTACCCCGTGTCGTCGGTCGCGCGGCTCATCAGCACCGCTTCGCCGCCGGTCCAGTTCCACGGCAGCTCGAACCGCACGTGTGCCTTCGGCAGCGGGGTCCCGAGCAGGTTGGCGTCCGACCAGGTCGCGCCTCCGTCGGTGCTCACCTCGACCCTGCGGATCGCGCCGCGCCCGGACCACGCGAGGCCGCTGATCGGCCACCAGCCGGTGCCGGTCAGGCGGGTCGGGTACGTCGGGGCGGTGATCGCCGACTTCGCGTCCATCACGAACGAGAACTGGCGCGCGGTGCCGTCCGCGAGGGGCTCGGTGTACTTCGCGGTCTCGTCGCGGAACATCCCGGGCTCGTCGGCCAGCTCGAGCCGGCGGAGCCACTTGATGTTCGTGTTCGCCTCCCACCCGGGCAACAACAGCCGCACCGGGTAGCCGTGTGCGGGCCGCAGCGGCTCGCCGTTGGCGGCGTACACCAACATCGCGTCGTCGAGCGCCTTCGCGATCGGCACGCTGCGGGCGAGGCGCGAGGCGTCTCCCCCTTCGGCCAACATCCAGGTCGCCTCGGGGCGGACGCCAGCCTCGCGCAGGACCAGCGACAGCCGCACCCCGGTCCACTCGAGGTTCGCGGTGAGCCCGTCGATCTCCTGCACCGTGAGCTCGGGCTTGGGGGCCCGGAACGAGGCCCGGCCGTTCCCCGCGCACTCGAGGAACGCGATCCGGGTCTCGGACGGGAACCGCTTCAGCTCGTCGAGGGTGAACACCAGCGGGCGGTCGACGAGCCCGTGGATCAGCAGCTGCCAATGGGTCGGGTCGATCTGGGCGATGCCCGCGTGGTGGCGCTGGAACTGCAGGTCGGTCGGGGTCAGCGTGCCGACGAACTGGTGCAGCGGCGAGTACGAAGGCCCGGTGACCACGCCCTGCGGCGCGAGCGCGCGGAACGCCTCGTGCGCCGAGCGCTCGCCGGTCGGGGTGGAGCCCGGCCCGAGCACGGTCGACGGGTCCACCGCGGCCGGCGCCTGCGCCGACGCCGGGCGAGCCAAGCTGGCCACCCCTGCGGCGAGCCCTGCGAGCAGGGTCCGCCGGTTCATCGGGTCGTGGGCGCTCACTTCGCGCTCCGCACCGACGGCGGGGGTGGCACCACCGCGGTCTCGGGAGAGTTGCGCTTCAGCACCTCCGGCGGGTTGTACGCCGGGTGTCCTTCGGTGGCGTACGGCACGTCGTACGGGGCGCCGCCGGTCGGCCAGTCCTTCTCCTTCGACGGGGAGTCGGGGCGCGAGTGGCTGTTGATGAACGCCGACAGGTCGAACGCCTCCTGCTGCGACAGCGACCCCGGAGCGGTCTGGGGCATGAACTGCTGGATGAACGAGGCGGCGCGCTCTTCGCGCGCCATCGACGCGCCGATGCTGTACGAGCCCGGGCCCCACAGCGACGGGAACGACCCGCGGACGCCCGCCCCGTCGGCCTGGTGACACACCTGGCACTTCTCGACGTACAGGGCCTCGCCCTTCCCCTTGTCGCCGGTGAACCCCTTGACCACCGGGATGTCGACCCCGGCCACCTTGCCGTGCGCCGGCGCGCCCTCGGACAAGAACGCGAGGTACGACATGAAGTCGGTCATCTCCTGGCTGTCGACCGGCAGCCGGTTGCCGGCCAGCGAGCGGGTGAAGCAGTAGTTCACCCGGTCTTGCAGCGTGATCACCGCGCCGGTGCGCTCCATGTACTTCGGGAACCGCCCGTGCACGCCGACCAGCGCCGCAGCCCCGAGCTGACGTCCCTCCTTGAGGTGGCAGTTGCCACAGGTGAGGTTGCCGGTGGCGTACTCGGGCAACAGCTCGTTCGTCTTCAGGAACAGGTCCCGTCCGCGCTTGATCGAGTCACCGAGCGGACCCTCGGGGATCGCCTCGATCGGAGGCGCCTCCCACGTGGCTGGAGTGACCGCGGCCGGCGCGGGCGCGACCGGGGCGGGCGCAGGCGCCGGTTCCACCGGAGGCGCCGGCGGCTGCGAACACGCGACGAGCAACGACAACAGTCCGATCACGTCCCCTCCTCGGGCATCAAAAAGGGTATAGCAAACCTTGTGCCACCGTCCAGTGCCTGTCGGCCGATGTCCCCCCACGCGCCGATGTCTCGATGGTGCGCCACTGTCGCAACAGGGGCCCTGGTACAATTTCGAGACAATCCGTTGCAGGGTGACCCCATAAAGGGCCGGCGGAGGCGGAGCATGGGGGGCATCCCACTCGGGTGGTGGCTCGCGGCGTGCGCAGGGGTCGACTCGGTGGACGTGAACGTCCACATCGATCCTCTCGGCCGCGCGCAGGACTTCGATCAGGACGGAATCGTCGACGACGAGGAGAAGCTGATCGGGACCGACGTGTACGATGCCGACACCGACCTCGACGGGATCGACGACGGCGAGGAACTCCTGCTCGAGCTCGACCCGGTGTCTCCCGACACCGACCAGGACGCAGTGCTCGACGGTGACGAGCTCGACCTCGGCATCGATCCCACGGATCCCGACACCGACGACGGCGGCGTGCGCGACGGCGACGAGCTCCTCGCCGGCACCGACCCGATCGACCCGGACGACGACCCGCTGGATCTCGGCCCGTTCGTCGGGGGAGGGGGGTGCGGTGCGGGCGCGCGGGCGTGGCTGGTGCTCCCGCTCGCGCTGATGGGTCGCCGGCGGGGTGTCCAGTGATCGCGTGGGCGAGCGTGGTGGCGGCGGGGCAGGGGTTCTCGCAGCCGTCGATCGACGCGCAGCTGTACCGGCCAGCGGTCGACTCGAGGTTCTTGTGGGTCGACGAGGCGCGGCTCCCGAGCCGCGGCGTGTACGGGGCGGTGGTCGCGCACTACACCCGGGACCCGCTCCGCTGGACCACCGGACCGTCGTTCGAGCCGGTGGTGCACGATCTGGCGCAGGCCGACCTGGTGGTGGGGTACGGCACCGGCCCGGTGCGGTTCGGGCTGGTCGCGCCGGTGGTCGCGCGGGCCACCGGGTGGGCCGGACCCGAGGCGGGGCTCGCCGACCTCGGCCTCACCGGGCGCGGGTCCCTCCACCTCGAGCCGGTGGAGCTCGCGGTCGACGCTCGGGTGTGGTTCCCCACGAGCGGCCTCGACGCCGCGATCTCGTCGCGCGGTCTCGCCGGCGAGCTCGCGCTGGTGGCGTCGCGCGAGTTCGGTCGCGTGTCGGCGGCGGCGAACCTCGGCTACCGGGTGCTGCCGTTCGTGGTGGTGGATGACGTGCGGGTCGACGACGCGGTCACCGCGCGCCTCGGTGGGGGCTTCGCGGTCACCGAGGCGCTCGGGCTGACCGCCGAGCTGGCCGGGCAGGCCGGGGTCCGCGGGCAAGCCGCGACGATGCCGGTCGAGCTCGTCGCGGGGGCGCGGTACCGTGCGGGTGCTGTCGGGGTGCACGCCGGCGTGGGGCGCGGACTCACCGCGGCGCTCGGGACCCCTTCCGCGCGCGCCCTCGCCGCGGTGACGTACGCGCCTGCGCCGCGCCCGGACGGAGACGTAGACCAGGATCGGATCCTCGACGCCTCGGACGACTGCGTGCGCCTGCCCGAGGACCGCGACGGCTGGAAGGACACCGACGGGTGCCCCGAGGACACCCACCTGACGGCCCGGGTGGTCGACGAAGCCGGCGCGCCGCTGGTGCACGTGCAGGCCACGCTCGCCGGACCGGGGCTGTCGCGCACGTTCGTCGGGTCGCAGGAGCTCGACCTGCCGCCGGGGACCTACACGCTGTACGCGTCCGACTCCGGGTGGCTCGACGCCACCATGACCTTCTCGATCGCCGATGGGCCGCCCCAGGCGCTGGACCTGATCCTCCACCCGCGCCGGGTCGTCGTCACCCGCGAGCGGTTCGAGGTCGACGGGGAGATCCACTTCGAGAGCGGGTCGGATCGGATCTTGTCCGACTCGTGGGGGCTGCTCGACGAGGTCGCCGCGCTGCTGAAGGCCACCCCCGAGATCCGGCGGATGCGGATCGAAGGCCACACCGACAGCGCCGGCGACGACGACGCGAACCTCGACCTGTCGTACCGGCGAGCGCTCGCGGTGCGGTCGTGGGTGCTGTCGCGCGGGATCGAGGCCGACCGGCTCACGTCGGTGGGGTACGGCGAATCCCAGCCGCTGGTCGAAGGCGACGGGGCGTCGGCGATGGCGGCGAACCGCCGGGTCGAGTTCTTCGTCGAGCTGTGGGAAGAAGGCGCCGCGGTGCCCCAGTGATCGCCCTGGTGGCCGCGTGCTCGCGGACCTCGGCGATCGACGCCCACCTGGTGGGGCCGGAGCCGGAGACCTCCGACGAGGGGCCATGGATCTCCGACTCGGGCTCGGCGCCCGTCGACACCGGCACTCGCGCCCCCGACCCCGAAGGGCCGCAGATCGTGGACTTGTGGATCGTCCCGCTCGCCGCGACGCTCGAGGTGCACGTGGCGGGTCGCGCCGGGACGGCCAGCCTCGACGGCGGAGTGTTGGTCGCCCAGCTGGACGACGGCGCCGAGCTCGAGGTCCCGCTGGTCGAGGTGGCAGGCGGCGAGCTGATCGTCGCGCTGGACCGGCCGCGGGTGGGGGAGTGCGCTGCGGCGGCCGACCACGTGGTTTCGGTCGAGCTGATCGACCGAGCGGGGCGCTCCTCCGGGGTCGCCGACGCCGCGGTGAGCGCGCCGGCGTACGGCGTCGTGGTGCCGGAGGTCGGCGAGGACGAGGCCGCCTCGATCGGGAAGATCTCGAGCGGAGCGCTGGTTTGCGGCACGCTCGAGCTCGTGTCGAACAATGGGTTCGACTACACGGGCGACCTCGATTGGACCGAGCTCGAGTTCGACAAGACCCGGGAGTGGGACATCGAGCTGCGGTGGACGACGGTGGGAGACTGGGACGTCGAGCTGTGGGAGTACTACTCCGGGGCCTGGTCGGAGGCGGGCTCGAGCACCGGCCCGGACGTACACGGTCCGGAGGCGTTCTCGGTCACCGTGTACAAGACCTCGACCTACCAGGTGCTGGTGGCCGGGTGGTCGGGCGGGCCCGGCGACTGGACGCTGCAGCTCGACTAAGGGCACGCCGAACGGTCAGTTCGGGAAGAACCGCAACGTGCGCTGCACCGGCTGGGCGAGCGAGATCTTCCCGAACCGCCAGTGCTCGACCACGTGCTCGACCAAGCACGCTTCGAGCTCCGCGTCGGACTTGTCGATGCCCGCCGCGTCGGCGCCGGAGATCGTGCCGTCGGTCGCGATGGTGAACTTCAGCCGCCACCGCCCCTTCAGCGTGGGAGCGACCTTCAGCCGCCGGTCGTAGCAGACCTTCAGCCCAGGGATGTACTCCACCATCCGCTCGCCGATCATGTCGCGGATCGCGTCGGGGTTGGACAGCACCACGTTGTCGTCGCGGCGGACCGTGGGGGCGCGCAGGCTCAGATCGACCGTACCGTCGGGCCGGCGAGGTGTGGGGGCTGCTGGCCGGGGTCGCGGCGGGTCGTTCGCCGCGACCGGGGTCGAAGGCGAGGCCTCCGACCCGGGCGTCGGTCGCTCGGGCACGTCTTGGGTGGGAGCCGGCTCGGCGGTGGCCGGTCCCACGAGGTCCGGCGTGGGGTACGAGCTGTCGAGGTCGAAGTCGAGGATCTCCGCCACCTCGGGGTCGGGCCACAGCACCGCCACGAGGGCGGTCATCCCGGTGCAGCTCACCACGAACAGCAGGGCGGTCATCCCCAGGAACACCGGGATGCGGGCCCGGAATCGGTCCCACCGGTCCTGTGCGGCGCGGACCTCTTCCCCAGGGTCGGTCGCGGCCTCTTCACCGGGGATCTCGGCGAAGCATTTCGGGCAGGTTCCCCCGTAGATCACCAGATCTTCGGTCACCGAGGACCCGCAGAACGGACACTCCGCCAACTCTGCTCCCATTTCGGAGGCACTATACCGGCCGACCGGCGACCACACCACCGAGAAACCCGCGCCTCCCTCAGGGGGGCACGATGCCGTACAACGTGTCGAGGGTGCTCACGGTCACGTTGCACCACGCGTGGAAGAACGCGCCTGCCACGATGCCGCCGGTGCGCTGGCGCAGCCACCCGAACGCGAGGCTCGGGACGATGATGAACGCGTGCCACCACTGGAACATCACCAGCGAGTGGCCCGCGGCGAACAACACGCAGGTGATCAGCAGCCCAGGGCCGACCTCGGTGCCGAACACCCGCCACTTGCGCGGGTACACCTCGTCGAACCGGGTCTGCATGTAACCGCGGTAGAACATCTCCTCGGGGATCGCGGCCACGAACAGGTGGCGCGCGACCAGGAGCAACGGGGCGCTGGGCCAGGTCCACCCGAGCGCGGGGCGCTGGGCGTACAGCCGCACGTTCAGCGTGTCTTCGACCCACGGCACGCCGATGGTCTGCCACACGTGGTACCCGCCGACGAACGGGACCGCGATCAACGCGGAGAACAGCAGGGTCCACAGCACCCCTTCGCGCCACGCGGCCCAGTCGCGCACCGCGGGCAGCGCCATCGGGTAGTCCCACGGATCGGCGCCCCGCCACCGGCACGCCCACACCGGCGCGTACATGAACAGCAGCGGTGAGATCGCGTACAGGCCGTCCCACAGCCCGAGCCCCTGGACCAGCTGCACCACCACCCGGATCGCGATCAGGGTGCCGAAGTACAACACGAGCAGCTCGGCCCACACCCGCCCACGCTCGGTCAAGGGTCCCCCACCGGCGACGCCCACC
>JBEBJC010000427.1:0-6883 GCA_040080105.1 Myxococcota bacterium | reverse complement strand
GGTGAACCACATCCCCTGCGAGTAGCCGGCCGCGCCCCGTCGTTCACCTCACCGGCGGCGGCGCGGCCACCACGCGAGTGGCAGCGCCAGCCACGCGTACGCACCCCCGCTGCCGAGGCAGCCCCCGCCCTTGACCTCCTCCTCGTCGTCGCCCGGGTCACACAGGTCGGCGTCGTCGCAGTCCTGGTCGAGCCCGTCACACAGGATCTCGGGGGCGCCCGGGTACACGGACGGGTCGGCGTCGTCGCAGTCGCCCTCGGTGTGCCCGTCGCCGTCTTGGTCGACCGGGTCCGGGTCGGACCCGGAGTCGGGCGGGGTGCCGGTGTCGCACCCTTCGTCGACCTGCCCGTCGCAGTCGTCGTCGACGCCGTCACACTGCTCGGTCGCGGCCGGGTTCACCGACGGGTCGGTGTCGTCGCAGTCGTCGGCCGCCTCCCACCCGTCGCCGTCGGCGTCGTGGGTCGGGTCGCACTCCTCGTCGACCACGCCGTCGCAGTCGTCGTCGATGCCGTTGCACTCCTCCGGGGCGTACGGGTGGATCAACGGATCGGCGTCGTCACAGTCTTCGCTGGCCGCCCACCCGTCGCCGTCGCCGTCGAACGTGGGGTCACACCCGTCGTCGATCACGCCGTCGCAGTCGTCGTCGACGCCGTCGCACTCCTCGGGGGCGTTCGGGTACACCGAGGCGTCGAGGTCGTCGCAGTCGTCGCCGGCCTCCCACCCGTCGGCGTCCTGGTCGAGCGTGGGGTCACACCCGTCGTCGACGCCATTGCAGTCGTTGTCGATTCCGTCACACAGCTCGGTCGCCCCCGGGAAGACCGTCGGGTCGGCGTCGTTGCAGTCGTCCGCGCTGTACCCGTCGCCGTCGGCGTCGACCACCCCGGTGTCGCCAGTGTCGCCGCAGCCGTCGTCGATCACCCCGTCGCAGTCGTTGTCGATGCCGTCACACCCTTCGTTCGCGCCCGGGAAGGTCGACGGGTCGGCGTCGTCGCAGTCGGTCGCCGCGGTCCACCCGTCGCCGTCCGCGTCGGCGCAGCCGTCGTCGACCAGGCCGTCGCAGTCGTTGTCGACGCCGTCGCAGTGCTCGGTCGCGTGGGGGTGGATCGTCGGGTCGGTGTCGTCGCAGTCGTCGACCGTCTCCCACCCGTCGCCATCGAAGTCCTGGCCGAACGCGGGGACCAGGGCCATCACCAACCATGCCGTCACGAGAACCTCCGGAGCTGTACACCCGAAACGGTCGAGCGGACGAAACGTGGACCCGGGGTCACCGGTCGAGCAGCTCCCCCGACAGCGCGAGCCCTTCACATACGCTGGTGAACGCGTCGGCGCCGCGGATCCGGTCGGCGCCGAACCGCTCGACGAACAGATCGCGCACGAACGGCAGCTGCGAGGTGCCCCCGGTGAGGAACACGTCGTCGATCGGGGTGTCGGCGAGCGCGATCGCGCGGTCGATCGCCGCCGAGTAGCTCCGCAGCAGGTCGGCGCACCCGGCCGCGTAGTCCGCCCGCCGCACGTCGCGCGACAGGTTCAGCGCCGGGTTGTGGAACTCGTCGAACGTGAACGGCGCGACCTCCGCCGCCGACAGCTCGCGCTTCGTGCGCTCGATCGCCCACGCCATCGGGTACCCGAGATCGTCGAACACGAGCTTGCGCAGGCGGCGGACCACCACCGGGTCGACCATCCGCGGCTCGATCCGCTCGAGCCCCCGCTGCAGCTCCGGGCTGCGCACGAGGTGCAACGAGTACAACTTGAGGATCTGGCGGTGGATCGGGTGTTCCCACTGCACCAGCGCGTCGGTGTACGGCTGGCGCATCCACGCGTCGCGCCCGAACGACTCGACCAGGAACAGGTTCATGAACTCGGCGTCGAGCGCGTCGCCGGCCTGCGCGACCCCGGTGGTCGCCAGCACGTCGGGCCGACGGTCGCGCACCGCCACCCGGTCGGGGCCGGCGCGGAACACCGCGAAGTCGCTGGTCCCGCCCCCGAAGTCGCCCACCAGCACCGTGCGCGGCCCGTCGAGGCCGAGCTCGTACAGGTGGGCGGCGGCCACCGGCTCGAGCTGGAACCCGAACGCCCCGATGCCCGCGTCGCGCGCGGCCCCCGCCAGCCGACGCTCCGCGAGCGCGTTCTTCTCCGGGTCGGCGTGGAACACCACCGGGCGGCCGATCACGACCTCGGTGACCTTGTCGCCGAGCACCTCCTCGGTCCGCTCGATCAGGAACCCGAGGTACGCCGCGATCAACTCGGAGAACTCGTACCGGCGCCCGCCGAGGGAGGTCCGCGGCACGTCCGCCGGCAGGAACGCCTTGAGCGACCGGAGGAACCGGCCGGTCAGGTCCTCCTCCACGTACGCCCGGAACGCGGCGTTGCCGAACCGGATCGGTCCGTCCAACGACGCGTGGATCACGGTCCGCTGCACGCGTTCGCCAGGAAACAGCTCGACGATGCGGGGGCGGCCGTCCGGCTGCCGCACCGCCACCGCCGAGTTCGTGGTGCCGAAGTCGATCCCGATGCGCATCGAGCGGGGGGACTAACTGCTCCGCCGCGTGTGCACCGTCGCTCCGAGCCACACGGTCGGGATCGCCGACACGGGGATCGACACGGCGTACCACAGCGGGCCCATCTCCTCGCCCCCGGCGGCCGCGGCGACCACCCCGAGGCTGCCGGCCACCACCCCGAACCCGGCCAACGCCATCGCGTGCCGCATCGGGGACGACGGCGCGAGCCGCGCGGTGACCCACCCGCCGACGCCGTTGAACACCGCCCGGTACACCGCTGCGATCGCGAACGCCCCGTCGGTCGCCGACGGACCGAACAGCCCCGCGGCGAACATCCCCGCGTCGCACCCGAGCGACAGGACGACCGTGGCCACGATCCCCGCGAACACCGCCAGCGCGCTCTTCATGCGCCGATCCGGCGGGCGAGCTTGTCGAGCTCGCTCTCCCACCCCGCGACCGCGCGGCCGGTCCAGGTCTCGTCGTGCATCGGGTCGAACGACAGCACCATCCGCACGCCGGTGGGCGTGGGCTCCAGCACGACCTCGGTGGTCACGTCGTACGACGGGTGGCCGGGCACGAAGTCGACCAGGTGTACGTACGCCAGGCGTCGCTGCGGCTCGACCTGGGCGTAGGTCACCACGGACTCGGTGGTGAGCGGCATCCCGTGTTCGCGCATGAACGCGACCTGAGGCGGCGCGGTGGCGGTCATCGCGTACCGCAGCACCCCTCCCGGGCGGAGGTCCATCGCGCGCACGGTGACCTGGAACCCCTCGGGGCCCCACCAGGACTCGATGCCCTCGGGGGTGGTCCACAGGGCCCACACCTCGGCGAGGGGGGCGGAGAACGTCCGCTCGAGCGACAAGCGGCTCTTCGGCTGGTGGTTCGACATCATCCTTCCTGGGTTGGGCGCCGGCGCTCGAGCGCGGCGCCGAAGCGATCGAGGCGGGACTCCCACACCGCGCGGTACCGGTCGAGCCACCCGTCGAGGGTGGCGAACGGCTCCGGCCGGAGCTGGTAAAGGCGGCGCTGCCCATCGGCGCGGACCTCGACCAACCCGGCCTCGCGCAGCAGGCGGAGGTGCCGCGACACGCCGGACTGCGCGATCGGTAGCCGGGCCACGAGCTCGCCCACCGGGACCTCGCCGTCGCGCAGCGCCTCCACCAGCGCGAGGCGGGTGGGGTCTGCCAGGAGCTGAAACACCGAGAGTTCGGCAACCATGTATATACATGTAAATGGATTCATTGGCTCGCGCAACCCCGCAGGCACCGTCGGTGGGTCTCCAGGAGGGAGACACCAGGGATATTCGATGATGTACCTTTACAATTTAGGCATGCCCCCGATGGGCTCCCCGGGCGGCGCCTCCGGGTGGCACGACCGTGGGGGGAGGTCACGTGTGGTGGTGGTGCGGGCCGGCGATCGCGGGGACGGTGACGAACCAGAACAGCGGGGTGCAGTACGCGACCCTGGAGGAAGCGATCGGGAGCGCGGCCGCGGGAGACGTGCTCCTGGCGAGCGGCACGTTCGCCGAGGCCGTCCACGTCGACAAGGAGCTGTCGATCGTCGGTGACGGCGCGACCCTGATCGACGCGACCGGGCTCGGAGCGGCGCTGACGGTCGACTTCGGCGTGACGTTCGTGGGCGAGCTCGCCACCTGGGTGTCGGACGAAGGCGCGCTGTACGCCACCGGCGCGGTGGTGCTGTCCGACTCGACGGTCACCGGCGGCGCGGGCTCGACGGTGGGCTCGGGCTCGGTGCTCGAGCGGGTCTCGTTCACCGGCGCGAACCTGCAGCTCAGCGCCGGCGCCACGCTGACCGACGTGACGTTCGCCGGCACCTCCACGACCTACGTGGGCGGCGGGTTGTGGGTGACCGGCGGCGACGTGGTGTGCACCCGCTGTGAGTTCGACGGCAACTCCGCCGTAGAGGGCGCCGCGGTGTACGCGGTCACCCCGGGCACGGTGCAGCTCGTCGACTCGACCCTCACCAACACCCTGGGGGGTTCCTCGGCGGTGTTCTCGTACGGCGGTCGGCTCGAGCTCGTGCGGACCACGTTCGCGAACCTGTCGGGCTACGGCGTGATCGGCACCGGCACCGGCTCGTTCCGCAACGTGGTGGTGATCGAGCCCGTCGGCTACTCGTTCCTGCTGGCCGACGGCCCGTGGGAGCTCTCGAACGCCGACCTGGTCGGCAGTACGGTCGGGGTGTCGCTCACCGGCGACCTGTCGGTGGTGAACACGCTGGTGGTCGGGGCCCAGAGCGACCCGTTCCTCGGCGGCACCGTGTCGTACTCCCTCGCCGACCAGGTGGTGCTCGCGGGCACGGCGAACCTGTCCGAAGACCCGATGTGGGTCGCCGGGCGGCCGCTGCCGTGGTCGCCGCTGATCGACGGCGGCGACCCCGCGATCGTCGACCCGGACGGCACGCGGTCGAACATCGGCTCCACCGGCGGCCCGGACGCGGACCCGGCGCTGTACGCGGACGACGACGGCGACGGCTCGCCGCTGGTGACCGACTGCGACGACACCGACGCCTCGATCTCGGCGGCGCTCGACCTGCACCCGGACTACGACGCCGACGGGGTGCCCGCCACGGCCACCGTGTTCGCGTGCCCGGGTCCCGGGCTGTCGCCCACCGGCGACGACTGTGACGACCTCGACCCTGCCGTCGGGTCCCCCACCGTGACGTACTACCCCGACGAGGACGGCGACGGGCTCGGCTCGGTGGCCGGGCGGCTCGAGTGCGCGCTGCCCGAGGGGTGGGTCACCACCGGCACCGACTGCGACGACACCGACGGCGCCGGGCTCGAGTTCGAGTTCGGGTTCGTCGACTCCGACGTGGACGGGTTCGGCGTGCCGCCCCAGGTCGCGCAGTGCGCCGGCAGCGGTCTGTCGTCGCGCGACGACGACTGCGACGACACCGACGGCTCGGTGTTCCCGGGGGCGGAGGAGGTGTGTGACGGGGCGGACTCGAACTGCGCCGACGGCGTCACCGACGAGCCGGTGGTCACGGTGTACGCCGACGCCGACGCCGACGGGTTCGGTGACCCGGGCGCGCCGTCCGAGGCGTGTGCGCCGGGCGACGGGACCGTCGCCGACGCGTCCGACTGCGACGACGCGCGGGCCGAGGTGTCGCCCGACGGCGCCGAGGTGTGCGACGGGCTGGACAACGACTGCTCCGGCGCCGCCGACGACGGGGTGGACTGCGCCGACCCCAAGCCCGAACAAGGGGGATGTGGCTGCGCCTCCACCGGGGCGCCGCTCGGGTGGATCGCGGCCGGGCTCGTGGCGCTCGGCGCTCGCCGCCGGCGGGCTTCCCGCGGCGGTAACCGCGGGTGAACCGTGCCCCTCGCGGGACGGCTACGCTCGTCCCGGGAGGTCGGATGGTGCTCGGGTGGATCGGGTCTGCGCTCGCGCAGGACCGGCTGGTGTGGGACTTCGACAGCGCGATCCCGGAGGTGGACGAGGATCAGGGTGACCTCGCGGTGATCACGCCGTACGACCCGTGGTCGGGCGACGCGCTGCAGCTGTCGCTGGTCCCCGCGTGGGAGTTCCCCGACGTGGAGGGGTGGTTCGCGTTCGCGGACCCCGTCACCGTCACCCACGACACGCTGACCCTCCAGGTGTACGGGGACGGGCTCTGGTGGCAGTCGGTGATGGCGGTGGTGTACTTGGACCCGGACCTCCCCTACGGGAGCGCGTCGAGCCTCGGCAGCTGGGAGCCGCTGGTGGTGTCCGGGCTGTCCCAGGCGTGTGGACAGGAGGCGTCGATCGAGCTGTTCGTGATGGGGTGGGGCTCGGTCACCGACTTCGGGCGCACCTGGTTCGACGACGTGGCGTTCGCCGGCGCGGTGTGCGCCGAGTACCTCGACACCGACGCCGACGGCGCGTGCCCGCTCGGCGTGGACGTAGACGGAGACGGCGACTGCGTGGAGGACGGCGAGCGGACCGTCGACCCGGTGGACTGCGACGACGCGAAGTTCGGCCCGACCTGCCTCACGTTGTCGGTGGCCTCGGGGGCGGGGGTGGCCACGTTCACCGCCGGCGGCGCGGCGCCGGGTGACACCGTCCACCTGGTGGGCGGGGTGACGCTCGGGTCCACCTGCCCCGCCCGGTTGGGCGGCAGCTGCGTCGACCTCGCGCGGCCGCGTTGGCTCGGCACCACCGTCGCCGACGCGGCCGGGCTCGCCACCTTCGAGGTGCCGGTCGGCCCGTCCGCCCCGGCGTCCGGGTTCGCGCAGGTGGTGGTGGAGCGGCCCGGGGCGCCGGCCGACCTGTCGCCGGTGACCGCCGTCGTCCCGTAGTACGCTCGGGGAATGTCGCTGACCTGGCTCGCGTGTACCCCGGACCCCGCGCCTCCGCCTCCACCTCCACCCCCTCCTCCGGTGG
>JBEBJC010000426.1:0-6902 GCA_040080105.1 Myxococcota bacterium | reverse complement strand
GGGATCGGCTGTCCGCGCGTGAGCAGCGCGCAGCGTCGGGGTGCTCGGTGTTCGTCGGTGGGTTCGACGCCGCGGCGGCGGAGGGGGTGGCGGAGGCCGATCGGGCCACCACCGACGCGCTGTGTGCCGCGTCGCTGCTCGTCCGGACCGGGGCGAGGTTCGGGTGCTACGCGTTCGTCCGGGAGTACGCCGCCGCGCGCCTCGCGGAGGACCCGGCCCGGGCCGCGCAGGTCGCCGACCGCCACCTCGAGTGGTACGCCGCGTTCGGGCAGGGGTTCGACCGGTCGGACGTTCAGGGTGGGCGAGCCGTCGACCGCGACAACCTCCGCGCCGCGTTCGAGCGCGCGTGTTCGACCCGCCCCGACCGGGTGGCCGCCTCGGCGTGGGCGCTCGTCGCCACGTTCCTCGGCGACGTGCCGGTGGAGTCCGCGCGCCAGGTGTTGTCGCGGGCGCTCGCCGCGCCGCTCGCGGTGGAGGAGCGGGCGATCCTGCTCGCGCGCCTGGCGGCGGTGGAGCTGGCGGTCGGCGGCGCCGCCGAGGGGCACGCGGAGGAGGCGGTGGCCCTCGCGAGGGAGTGCGGCTCCTCCTCGGCGCTCGCGCTGGCGCTGCGGGCGCTCGGCACCGTGCGGATCAACCGCGGTGGGCTGACCGAGGCGCTCGGGATGCTCGAGTCGGCGGCGGAGCTGGCCCGGGTGGACGGCGTTCCGGTGCGCCTCGCGCGGGTGCTGGTGAACCTGGCGCGCGGTCAGCTGGCGGCGGGCCGCGCCGACGCCGCCCACCTGACCCTCGCGGAGGGGGAGCGGGTGACCCGCGCAGCAGGGCTCGAGGAGCAGCGCGCGGACTTCGTGCGGTTCAGGGCGTTGGTCCAGCGGTACCAGGGCCGGTACGCCGAGGCGGACCTCAGCGGCCGCGAGGCGATCGAGCTGTTCCGCGCGGCCGGCCACCTGCGCGGGCAGCTGGCGGCGGTCGAGTCCGCGGTCGGGCTGTGGCTCGAGCTCGGCGACGCGGCGCGGGCGGCCGCGGGCCTGGCGGAGATGGTGTCGCTCCAGCAGCGGCTCGGCACGCGGGAGATCGCGTCGGCGCGGTGGAGCCACGAGGGGGGGCTCGCGAAGCTCGAACGAGACTGGGAGCGGGCGGTCCGGTGTTACCGCGTGGCGCTCGACGAGGCCCAGCGGACCTCCCACTTCATCCGGGCGACGGTCGAGCGGGTCAACCTGGGGGAGTGCCTGGTGCGCGCCGGGCAGGTCGAAGAAGGGGAGGCGTCGATCGCCGGCGCGGTCGCCGAGCTTCGCGCCGGTGGCTACCACCGGACCTTGGGGGAGGCGTTGGCGATCTGGGCGTGGGCGTTGGCGCGGCGCGGCCGGACGATCGAGGCGGCGGAGGCGGCCGACGAAGCGGTGCGCGCGGTCCACTCCGACCACGCGCGGGCCATCGCGCACGCGAGCGCGGGCCTGATCACCGTCGCGGCCGGGGGTGACGGCGGACCGGCGCTGGCGGCGGCGGAGCGGTTCGCCGCCTCCCTCCCTCCGGCGAGTGAGGCGCGCCGGTGGGTGG
The DNA here is from genome assembly GCA_040080105.1 of Myxococcota bacterium. Lineage (GTDB taxonomy): Bacteria > Myxococcota_A > UBA796 > UBA796 > JACKER01. The sequence goes on along the minus strand of JBEBJC010000426.1, from coordinate 5,348 downwards.
ACGAGCTGCGGGCGGCCACCGGCTGAGCGGGTTCAGCGGGCCGCGGTGCACTCGAGCTCCGCGCCGTCGGTGAAGTACTCGCCCACCAACGCGTCGCCGCGCAGCGCCCCGTGCCAGGTGTCGTACGCCAACGGGACGTCCCCGAGCCACCGGGTGACCTCGAGGTCGACCGACCCTCGGTCCAGCGTGCCCTCGACGGTCACCTCCTCCAGCCCGAGCGCGCCCGCGCCGTACAGCTCCTGCCCGTCCTGAACCAGGTCGAGCCGCCACTCGATCGCGCCGCCCCCCGACGCACACTGCCCGACCCACATCCCGGTCGCCGCGAACCGCGCGTCGTGGGCGGCAATCTCGGCCTCGGTGACGAAGAAGCACCCGGCGAGCAGCGTGAGCGGCGCCATCCTCCACATCCGACCCTCCCGTGGTATCGGTAGCGGGGCCCGGCCTGCGCCGGGAGGGAAATTCCGCTGGGTAGGACGGGGGGGCACGTGAGGAATGTGGCGATGATCTTCGGGTTCTGGTTCGGGTGTGAGCCTGCCCCGGACGACAAGGAGACCGGGTCGAGCACGCCCACGGTCGACGCCGACGAGGCGGACACCGACACGGACACCGACACCGACACCGACACGGACGCCGACGCCGACGCCGACGCCGACGCCGACACCGACACCGACGCCGACACGGACACCGCGATCGTCACCGACACCGGCGAGCCGTCCGACTGCGCGGGCGGGGGCGCGTGGGTCGACGACCTCGTGTGGTTCGGCGCCCTGCAGGACGCGCTCGACGCCGCCAGCGCGGGGTCGGTGGTGCGCGTGTGTCCGGGCACCCACCCCGGCGCGTTCGTGGGGCCCGTCCCGCTCACCGTGGTGTCCGACTCGGGCGACCCGCTCGACACCGTGCTCGACGCCGCCGGCGCGGGCACCGTGCTCACGGTCGAGCCCGGCAGCGCGGTGCAGGGGCTCACGCTCACCGGCGGGTTCGGCGCGTACGCGGTGGCCGGAGGGCTCCACCTCGCCGGGTCTGGCACCCTCGACGTGATCGACTGCGTGATCCGCGACAACGCCGGCGTCGGGTTCGGCGGGGTGTCGATCGAGGCGGACTCGGCCGCGACGATCACCGGCTCGACCATCGCGGACAACCTGGGCTCGGGCGTGTTGTGCGGCACCTCGACCCTCGACCTCGTCGACACGCGGATCGAGCGGAACGTGGTCGACGGAGAAGGGCAGGGGGGCGGGCTCAACGCGATCTTCTGCACCGTGACCGGCGGCACCTGGGCCGACAACAGCGCGCACCTCGGCGGCGGCGTCGCGTTGTTCGTGAGCGAGCTGATCGGCGCCGAGGTCACCGGGAACTTCGCGACCAACGGCGGAGGAGGGATCTACATCAGCGAGCTGTCGCCGGTGCGGGACACCACCGTGAGCTTCAACGAGGTCGGCGCCGGCCTGCCGTGGACCGCAGCGGCGGGGATCGAGGTCGAGTCGTACGACACGAACCCACTCACGAACGTGGTGATCGAGGACAACCTCGGCCCGGCGCTGTCCACCTCGGTGTTCTCGGTGATCGAGATCGCCGACAGCACGGTCCGCCGCAACCAAGGCGGGTTCTCGTGGTGGGAGCTGGTGCAGTACCCGTTCCACGGGAGCCTGACCTCGGTGAACACCGACTGGGGCGCCGGCGCTGACGACAACGGGGCGTACGACGTGCGGTGGTACGACGGCGTGGACTACCTGGGGTACGAGGCGGCCGAGGACTTCGAGTGCGTCGACGCGTGTGACCCCGCGCCCTGACGGGTCGGCTGCGGGCGCGCCACAACAGGTCCACCCCGGCCACCGCGCCCCCGAGCGCGCGCGCGGCGGTGGCCGACACCAGCGGCGCCGCTCCTGGTCATGGCAGCTCGACCGAACACGGAGGCACGGAGGACACGGAGGGCACCGAGGACCACTCGATGCGGATCGCCTGTTCCGGTCCGTTCGAGGCCGATCGTACAGTGATTCTTCGGCGAGGATCGGCTAGCACGGGGAGATCGCCGCCCGAGGAGGTAACCCTCCTCAGCACGCCATTTTTCACAACACGTGGGGCGGCGACGGAGTCATCATGCCGGTCCGCGTAGAAAACGCCAAGCGTCCAGCCCACGACCCTGTTCTGCCCGATGCCCTGACCGCCGGCACGTTGCTTCTGGCAGGGCTGAATCAGAGCGGCCTTCTGGGGAAGCTCGGCAGCGTGTTCAAGGTGTCGAGGCGCGGGGGATATTCGGGTTTGCCTCTGGTCGCGTTCGCGTTGGCGTATCTCGCGGGGGACCAGGGGCTCGGGATCCGCCCGTACTGGACCACCTTCAAGAGCGCGCTGAAGCGGGTTGCTGTGGGCTGCCCGATCCGATCGCAGTGCTTCAGCTCGACCCGGCCGAACATGTACAAGCAGATCAGCCGATCTGTGTCGCCGATTGATGCCGCCGAAATGGTCGCATTCCTCGCCAAACATCCACCCACCCGAAAGATGCGTCAGATCCGACCAGCGCCCCCTCGTCCCACCCGCCGCACGGCAGCGTCCGCACGGGTGATCCGCCATCTCTCTGGTCAGTTCCAACCGAAGCATCAGCGCAAGTAGCACTTACAACGCTTCGGAATCGTGGAAACGGATCGACCGCTGAGACTCCGTGCCCTCCGTGCCCTTCGTGCCTCCGTGTTCGGTCGGATCTCCCCATTTCATCGCCCAGGGTCGCGGCGCATCACCCACACCCAGTACGGGGAGCTGCCGGGCAGCGTCACCGCGCGCTCGTGCAGCACCGAGAATCCCGGTGCACGCCGACCGGTAACCCGGTGATAGGAGCCGAGATGCCGCTCGAACCGCGCACGTCGTTCCTGAACGTGGACCTCGACCTCCAGGGGGAGTTCGATCTCGAGCCGCTGCTCGCCGGGTTCGGCGACGACGTCGTGGTGGTGAGCCGGTTCGACGACGACGGCCAGCGGCACGCCGCGCTCGAGCTGTCGTCCGAGCTCCACCAGCCGTACGACGCCCAGACCGCGGTGCTCGGGTTCGCTCGGCTGGTGGCCGCGCTGCCGCCCGAGCTGCGCGAGCGGTGGGACGCCGCCGGGGCGTGCCTGAACGTCGGGGTGCAGGCCGGTCGGCAACCCTACGCCGAGGCGCTGTCGCTGTCGGCGGAGGCGGTCGCCGCGGCTGCGGCGATCGGCGCGCGGATCGAGCTCACGGTGTACGGGGCCGAGGTCGACGAACCCTCCCCGTCCTAGGCCGGCCCCCGAAAACCTTGACGGGTTAGCTTCCCGAATGAACATGCGAGCGTTGGGTCCCGTGGTGTTGGCCGGTTGCCTGTCGACCCCGCTGCAGCGGGTGGAGACCCTCGGCGCGGGTCAGTACGAGGTGGCCGTCGAGGGCGGGGTCTCGACCCTCGACCAACGGGTGTTGCCGACCGCGAACGTCGCCGTGCGCTACGGCGGGTCGGACCGGGTCGACCTCGGCCTGCGGGTCGGCACCCAGCTGTACGAGGTGCAGGCCAAGTTCTTGTTGTCGAGTCTCGAGGCTGACTTTCCGGTGTCGCTCGCCCCGAGCTTCACCGCGATCTCCGGGCGTGACCCGTTCGGCGGCCCGGAGCAGGTCACCGTGGTGTTCACGTCGTTCCCGGTGTTGATCGGCGTGCCGCTGGCGGGCGGGCACCAGCTGGTGGTCGCGCCCGGGATCAACCCGACCTTCGGCGGCGTGGGGATCGACGACGCGGCGGTGTTGATCGAGCCGCGCCTGTCGGTCGGGCTGTCCGCGCGGCTGTCGCCGGTCGTTCGGTTGCACCCCGAGCTGGCGGCGAGCGTCGACGCGTTCAGCGTGGGCGCGGACGGGCTGCAGGGGTCGGCCGGGCTCGTCCGGTTCGCCGGCGCGCTGAGCTTCGCGTTCGGCAACGGGTACCGCGAGCCGCCGGCCCGGTGAGTCAGCGGAAGTCGGCGAACCGCTCGGCCCGGTAGGTGTTCCACCCTTCGGGGTACGCGGCCGGGTCGGTGGTGAGGTGGAGGTGGAACACCTCCCGCCCCTGTGGATCCCACTCCACGATCCGCACCGAGAACTCGGCGTAGCCGAGCTCGCGGTTGAGCTTCCCGCCGTCGCTCACGATCCGCCCGTACACGCCGAGCACGTCGCCGTTCGGCAGGAGATCGGCGTCGCCCAGGGCCTCGGAGTACACAGGCCCTGCCGAGCCCGACAGGTCGAACGCCGCAACCTGGGTCACCGTGCCCTCGGCCTCGTCGACCGCGTACCGCACCACCCGGCTGTACCGCTCGGTCGGCGGCGGCAGGTCGTCGAACGGGACCTCGCCCGGGCTCGCCCGGTAGTTGCCGTTGTCGAACATCGTGATCAGGCCGTCCGCGTCGCGGTGGGCGGCGTGCTGGTGCGACGGCCACTCGAGCGGCCCGGTGGGGGTGAGCAACACCTCGCGCCACGGCTCGTCCCAGTTCGCCGGGGTGCCCAACATCCAGTCCACCGCGCGGGCGACCGGGTCGAGCAGGACCACCACGTCCTGGTTCCGCACCGAGACCCCGATCCGACCATCGTCCTCGACCCACAGGGAGTTGCTGTGGCCCCACGAGTACGCGCCGCTGTTGCCGTTCGCGAGCCCGTCGAACCCGACCCGGGTGGGGTCGAGGACCTCGGTGAGCGGAAGCTCCCACGACACGGCGCCGGTGGCGTCGAACGCGACCACCGCGTCGGCGGTGATCTCGGCCGACTGGGTGGGCCCGGGGTCGTCGTAGTCGACCGGGTAGCCGTCGACGGACTCGGCCCGGTTCGACAGCGCCACGAACCCGCCGTCGGGGGTGCTCACCACGTCGTGGGTGAACTTGTCCGGGATGTCGACCGGGATCCCCTGGGCGGTGGAGCTGGCGGCGCGGAACGCCCGCAGGGTGTTCCCGAGCCAGTCGACCTCCCGGATGTCGACGCTGTCGGGCCCGCCGCCGAGCAGCAGCTGCAGCCCACCGTCGATGGTCCGGGCGTCGAGCACGTGCTGGTCGACGCGCTGGAAGTACACGACCTCACCGGTCGGGTCGAGCGCCACCACCGCGTCCGCCAGCCGCCCGGTGCTGCCCCAGTACGGCACCAGGGTGAACCCGGGCTGCATCCGCTCGGGGTCGGACGCGACGACGTGCAGGTCGGGCATGTCGGCCTCCGGCAGCGCCGGGACCTCCACCTCGGCGCTGGTCAGCGGCTCGCCCTCCATCTCGACCGTGAGCTCGTAGGTGCGGGCCGGGCGGAACCCGAGCAGCGCCTGGCCGGTCCACGAGGTGCCCTCCGGCAACGCGAGCGACCGCTCGACCTCGCCGTCGGTCCACCGCACCACCGGCGTGACCGGGCGG
>JBEBJC010000425.1:0-6907 GCA_040080105.1 Myxococcota bacterium | reverse complement strand
GTTCGACGGGGGCGGTGGGCAGGTCCTGGCGGGTCGCCACGGGCGGCGCCGGCCGCAGCGGCTCGCGCAGCAGGCACCGGATCGCGTCGCCCTTGTGGCCGAGGCGGTACAGGTGCTCGCAGATCCGTCCCCCGGCCGACCGATCGCGCCGCCACTCCTCGGTCGGGCCGAGCCACGCGAGCGCGTCGGCGCAGGAGGTCACCGGGGTCAGCGCCACCGCGGCCCCTGCGTCGTCCGGCACGATCACCCGAACCCGTGGGTCGGCGCCGACCGCGAACCCGACCCGGTCACCCTCGGCGCAGGTGCTCACCGACAGCGCGTCGTACGCGGCCCGCGCCGCGTCGTCCGAGTCGAACCCCTGCACCTGATCGACCTCGCCGCGCACGCTGGCCCCGGCCGGACCGACGAGCTCCCACCCGACGTACACCCGGGCCACCCCGTCGACCGTCCACCGACGCAGGGTCGCGCGCCACGCCCACGGCGGCGCGGAGCCGATCGGCCGAGAGTCCTCGCTCCGTTCGGCCCGGGGGGCGTCCCCGACCTCGGCGCACCCGACGAGCAGCTGCCACATCCGCTCGCCGTATCCGTCGGCGACCCTGTCGGCCCACTCCGGGCGCCGGAGTCGCTCGATCAACCGCCCCGAGGGGGCTACGCTGAGTCGATGCGTCAGGTGAACCCTCCCACCCTGATGGCCGACTGGGCCGGCACCGCCCCGTCGGTCCGCGGCGCGTACCACGCCGTCCACCCGCTCCTGCGCGACCACTGGACCCGCGAGCGCGGCAAGATGTTGGTCGCCGCGGTCGGGCCCCGCGGCGTCGCACACCACGCGGTGGTCTCGGCGGGGGAGTTCGTGGTGATCGGCCGGCACACGCAGTGCGCGTTCCGGCTCGACGATCCACAGGTCAGCCTGCGCCACCTGGTGTTGCGGTGGGACCTCGAGGGGGAGCAGCGGCGGATCCGGGTGTGGGACCTGCGCACCGGTCGGCCGATCGTGACCGAGGACCACCGACCCACCCGGGGGGTGAGCGCCGAGGCGCTGCTGTTCGCCACCCTCGGGCCGTACCGGCTGGTGGTGCTCCCGATCGGCGACGGCCCCCCGTTCGAACAGGCGGACTTCGGGTTCCACGCCCTGCCGGAGCGGCGGTTCACCGTGGACGACCGTCCGAGCGACGTGCCCGGCTGGCGCGGCTCGACCGTCACCCACACCCGGCCGCCGATCGTGTTCGGCGACGAGCCGCCGTCGGGGGTGCCGTCCGGGCGGATCGAGGTCGAGGTCCCGACGGGGCGCACCGAGCGCACCACCAGCGACGTGCAGCTCGAGCGAGGGATGTTGTTCGGCCGGTACGAGCGGTGCCAGCTGTGGCTCGCAGGTGAAGACCGCCTGTCGCGGGTCCACCTGTTCGTGGTCCGGGTCGGCGGGGTGTTGTGGGCGGTCGACACGGCGTCGAGCTACGGCACGCGGCGCAACGGCGCCCCGGTGTCGGCGATCGCGCTCGACGGCCCTGCGTCCCTGCTGCTCGCGAAGCAGTGTGTGGTCCGGTGGACTCCGGTGGGCGTGGGCCCGGTCGAGGCCTGAGCCTAACCGTCGCTTTTTTTCGGCCGCTGTCGATCCGACCGCCGCTCGCCCGTCACGGTGGCGGAGGTTCGAAATGAGTGGTCATGGTCGGTTCGCGTGGTTCGAGCTCGTGACGCCCGACGTGGAGGGCGGGGCGGCGTTCTGGTCGGAGGTCGGCGGGCTGTCGCGCCAGGGGATGGACATGGGCGGCACCGAGTACGTGATGTTGGCGCGGGGCGAGCCGTTCGCCGGGGTCGTGACGCCGCAGATGCCCGAGGTGCGGCCCCACTGGCTGTCGTACTGGGGCGTCGACGACGTGGACGCGCGCGCGGCGCGGGTCCCCGCCGCCGGCGGCACGGTGGTGGTGCCCCCGACCGACATCCCGAACGTCGGGCGGTTCGCGATCGTGGCCGACCCCCAGGGGGCGGTGTTCGCGCTGTTCCGCGGCGCGTCCGACGACGCCCCGAGCCCCGCGATCGGCTGGGTCGAGCTGTGGGCCCGCGACGCCCCGGCGGTGCTGCCGTTCTACGTCGAGGTGCTCGGGCTCACCACCGATGTCCGGTCGATGCGCAACGGCGGGTACCATGTGCTGTACGCCGACGGGCAGCAGGTCGCGGGGGTGATGAACTCGCCCAACCCGACCGTGCCGCCGATGTGGCTGCCGTACCTCACGGTCGACGACGTGGACTCGGCCGGCGCGCGCGCGACCCAGCACGGGGGCACGTTGGCGAGCGAGTGGATGACGGTCCCCGGCGTCGGTCGGTTCGGCGTGGTGCTCGATCGGCAGCGGGCAGCCCTCGCCCTGCTCCAGCGCGAGTAGGATCGAACCCCCAAAAACCCAGAGGAGATCCCATGCAGTACCTGTTGATGATCTACGACGACGAGAAGGTGGTCGACGCGATGTCCGAGTCCGACCAGAAGCTGTTCATGGACAAGTACTTCGCGTTCACCGCCGCGCTGCGCGAGTCCGGCGCGCTCGTGGCCGGCGACGCGCTGCAGCCGATCGCGACCGCGACCACCGTGCGGGTCCGCGGCGGCAAGGTGGCGACCACCGACGGCCCGTTCGCGGAGACGAAGGAGCAGCTCGGTGGCTACTACCTGATCGACGTGCCGGACCTCGACGCGGCGCTGAAGTGGGCCGCGCGGATCCCGTCCGCCGAGACCGGGTCGATCGAGGTCCGTCCGATTCAGACGTTCGGCTGACCCCGACCGACCCTCGCGGTCGTCAGAGGCACACGCCGTCGCCGGTGCAGTCGAAGGTCGAGACCCCTTCGTACTGCACGCCGGCGGAGGCCGCGCTCGACACGTCGTTCGGCGCGTTGTCGTTCACCCCGGTGGTGCCCCAGTCCGCCTTGGTGGACAGGATGTGGGCGTCCGCGCCGTCGAGCCACACGCCGCCGCCGTTCGTCGAGGCGACGTTCAGGGTGACCGCGGAGGCGGCGTCGACGCTGGTGGAGGCGGCGGCGTCGACCCACAAGCCGGCGCCCTGCGCCGCCCCATTCGAGTCGATCAACACCCCGAGCAGATCGTTGGCGTACGGGGCGCCGATGAAGTCGGCGTCGAACAGCGCCGCGACGCCACCGCCGTTGGTCGCCTGGTTGCCGGCGATCAGCGCGCCGCTGATCTGGGACGCGGTGAGCGCGGCCCCGCCACCGTCGGCGGCGACGTTGTCGACGATCTGCACGCCCGTGCCGGTGAGCGGGGCGTTCGCCAGGAACACACCGCCGCCGAACCCTTCGGCGACGTTGTTCGAGAACACCGAGTCGGTCACGGTCAAGGTGAGCGACAGGCCCCCGGCGTACGCGTACAGGCCCGCGCCGTTGGCCGCGGCGTTCCCGTCGAGGGTGGTGGTGTCGAGCGTGAGCGTCTGCGGCAGGAACGCCGACGGGAGCGCGTGGATGCCGCCGCCGTTCCCGCCGGTGTTGCCGGAGATCGTCGACCCGGTCACGGTCACGACCACCGCGTTGCGCGCGTCGATGCCGCCGCCGTCCACGTCGGCGTTGCCGTTGCCGTCGATGGTGGTGCCGTCGACGGTGAGGGTGGGCGTCTTGCCGTTGGTCTCGGCGTGCACGTACAGGCCCTGCCAGTTCCCGGTCACCCGCGACGCGGTGACGTTCACCGTCGCGCCGACGCTGAGGTCCACCGCGTGCGAGGTCTGCGCCGACGAGCCGCTCAGCGTGACGCCGTCGAGGTTCAACACCGCGTCGCCGACCACGGTGAACGCGGTCAGGCCGGTGGCCTCCGAGATCGTGGTGGCGTCGCGACCGGCCACGCCGTGCAGCGTGGTGGTGCCCAGGTCCACCAGGCGGCCGGTGAACGTCCACGCGCCCGGGCACAGGTCCATCGTGGCGCCGTCGGTCATCGCGGCGAACGCGTCGTCGACCGAGCCGTAGTTCGCGCCGTCGACCGTGGCCGCGGCCTCGTCGTCGACGCCGGTGTCGCAGTTGTTGTCGATGCCGTCGCACAGCTCGACCGCGTCGGGGTTGATCGCGGCGTCGGCGTCGTTGCAGTCGGTCGACGCCGGGAACCCGTCTCCGTCGTCGTCCGGATCGGGCGGGGTGGTCTGGGTGTCGGTGTCGGTGTCGGTGTCGGGGGTCGTGCCGCTGTCGGACGTGGGGTTCGACTTGTCGTCGCTCGTGACCGTGATGCAGCCCTGCAGAACTAGAGCTCCGAAGATAACCTTGTGCATCTCGCCATCCTCCGAGGACTCAGGTAACCGCGGGTCGGCCGCGCGGGGGTGAGAGTTCCTCGGGTTCGGTCCGCGCCGCTCGGATCGGGGTAAGAGGACCGACCGACGGTCAGCGGCGCGAGGTGGATGTTGGGCCCCCGTACCCCCGATCCCCGCCAGACGGTCGAGCAGGTGGTGCGCGCGCACGGGCCGCGGGTGTTGTCCGGCCTGGTGTCGTACTTCGGCGGCGGGCGGACCGGGTTCGGCCTCGCCGAAGACGCGTGGCAAGACGCGCTGGCGGTAGCGCTCGAGACCTGGCCGGTCGCGGGTGTGCCCGCCAACCCGTCGGGGTGGTTGGTGGTGACCGCGCGGCGGAAGGCGCTCGACCGGATCCGCCGGCGGGCGGTGCGGGCCGACAAGCACGGCGAGCTCGAGGTCGAGGCGCGGCTCGCCCACGACGACGCTGCCGGCGACGTCCCCGACATCCCCGACGAGCGCCTGGCGCTGGTGTTCACCTGCTGCCACCCCGCGCTGTCGGAGGAGGCGCGGGTCGCGCTCACCCTGCGCACGATGTGCGGCCTGTCGACCCCAGAGCTCGCCCGCTGCTTCATGTTGCCCGAGCCAACGGTGCAGCAGCGGATCGTCAGGGCGAAGAGGAAGATCGAGGAGGCGCGGATCCCGTATCGGGTACCCGAGCGGGCGGAGCTGCCCGAGCGCCTGTCGTCGGTGCTCGCGGTGGTGTACCTCGTGTTCAACGAGGGGTACGCCGCGACCGCCGGCGAGCTGCTGCGGGTGGACCTGTGCGAGGAGGCCCTCCGCCTCGGCGCGCTGCTGGTCGAGCTGCTCCCGGACGAGCCCGAGGCCCACGGGCTGCTGGCGTTGATGGCGCTGCACCACGCGCGGCGGGGCTCGCGGGTCGACGCGGACGGCGTGCTGGTCACGCTGGAGGAGCAGGACCGCTCCACCTGGGATCGCGTGGCGATCGACCAGGCAGACGAACGGCTCCGGGCAGCGCTCGCCCGGCGCGCGATCGGGCCGTACCAGGTGCAGGCGGCGATCGCGGCGGTGCACGCCCGGGCGGTGCGCCCCGAAGACACCGATTGGTGGCAGATCGTGGGGCTGTATGCGGCGCTGCACGCGCTGGCGCCGACGCCGGTGGTCGCGCTGAACGCCGCCGCCGCGCTGGCGATGGCGGCCGGCCCGGAGGTGGGGCTCGAGCGGCTCGCCGACCCGTCGATCGCGGGGCCGCTCGCGGAGTACCACCTGCTGCACGCGGCGCGGGCGGACCTGTGCCGGCGCCTGGGACAGCTCGACCAGGCGCGCGAGCACTACCGAGCCGCCCTGGCGCGCGCCACCAACGAGGCCGAGCGCCGGTACCTCCGCCGGCGGCTGGAGCAGGGGTGAGCCGCGCGGCGCGTCGGTCAATTGCAACCGAACTGACACCTCCGGGGTGAAGCGTCGCTCACTGCCCGGGCATCTTCGGTCGATGTCACCCCGGATCCCCGCGCTGCTGTTCGTGGTGGGCTGTGAAGCCCAGCCGTTGCCGTCGGTCCCGGTGTTCGGCGGGACCGACGAGCAGCAGACGGCGGTGCGCGAGGTGCTCGACGGGTTCGATCGCGACGTCGGGGCGGGCCGGGTCCACCTGCGGCGGGTCGTGTTCGACGACCGCGCGTTCGCCGGGGCGTACGACGTGGGGAGCCGCACGGTCACGCTGGTGCCGCAGCTCCCCGTCGCCGAGATCCCGCGGGTGCTGCGCCACGAGCTGTGCCACGCGCTCGACTTCCAGGAGGGCCTGCTCGCCCGGCCGGATCCGCTGTGGGACTCGGTGGCTGACGACCTGTTCGCGTCGGGGAGGGTCGATCCCGCGCCGTACACCACCGCGCGGCTCCGTCGGGCCGAGACGCTCGCCACCTACTGCGGCGAGGGCCCGTGGTGGTCCGAGCTCACCAGCAGCGAGTGCGCCGACGACCCGGTCCAGGTGCGCGACCTCGGGCAGCGCCTGCGCGAGGACGTGTGGATCGACGCGGCGCCGATGGCGACCACCCCGCAGGTCGTGGCCGCCGGCCGGTGGCCGTCGGGGATCCTCGCAGATTCGCTGGTGGTGGACCCGACCGAGGATCCCGAGGTGGTGCGCCTCCGAGCGTCGCGCGGGGACGTGAACGCGTGGGCCGCGGTTCGTCTGGCGGGCGGCGAGCCGGTGTTCGCGTACGACCTGTCGAACGACGCAGCGAACCCGGCGGTGGTCGCCGACGGGTGGGACCTGTCTCCGCCCGCGCTGCGGGTCGGGTGGGAGTCCGGACCGTCGGTGGCGTTCGCCTCGCTCGACCTGTACGCGTACGGGGCGGCCACCCGGGTGCTGCGCACCGATGTGGACGGGGCGTGGGAGCGGGTCGGCGACGGCTGCGCCCCCGCGGTGTCCGCGCTGTTCGCGGCGCAGGAGCGGGCGTGGCTCGGGTGGACCGCCGGCGAGACCGTGTGGTGGGGGCCGATCACCGAGTGAGCCCGGCCGCGACGCGGGCCTCACCCGCCTGCTCGAGCGCCGCCAGCGCGCCCGGAACCCGCTCGCCGAGCCAGCTCGACAACGCGGCCACCCGGGCCGACGGGCTCACCTCACGGTGTCGGAGCAGCCACAGCGGCATCGGTGGGTCGTCCGATACGGGGCCCACCCGCACCAACCGCTCGTC
>JBEBJC010000424.1:0-6917 GCA_040080105.1 Myxococcota bacterium | reverse complement strand
GCGACTTCGGCTCCGGGTACCGGTACCCGGTCCTGCTCGAGGACGCGCGGCTCGAGGTGGCGCCGTGATCGGGTGGTGGGCGATCGCCGCGTGGTCGGCCGACGCTCCGCCCGAGGTGGCGGTGTGCGCCGGGTGCCACGGGCCCGACGGCAACAGCCCGGCCGGGACCTGGCCGAGCCTCGCCGGGCAGCCGGTGGCGTACCTCGAGAAGGAGCTGTGGGACTTCAAGGTCGGGCGGCGCACCGACCCCACGATGAGCGGGATGGTGGCGGCGCTCGACGCGAACGCGATCCACACGGTGGCCGTGTGGTTCTCGAGCCAGACGCCGGCGCCGGTCGGGCGCAAGCCTGCCCCGCCGGACCTGGTCGCGGCCGGCGAGGCGCTGTTCCAGCGGGGCGACCCGGCGCGCGGGCTCGCCCCGTGCCGCGCCTGCCACGGCGACCGGGCCCAGGGTGGCCAGGACCCCCGGGGCAACGCGTTCCCGGCGCTCGCGGGCCAACACGCCGCGTACCTCGACAAGCAGCTGTCCGCGCTCGCCGCCGGGCAGCGCGACAACGACCCCGGAGGGATGATGAGCCTGATCGCCCGGCGGCTGACCCCAGCCGACGTCCGCGTGCTGTCGGCGTACCTGGACGGGCTCGTCCCCGCGCCGGTGACGCCGTGATCGCGCTCGCGTTGGCTTCGTGTGGCACCCAGGGGCCAGCGCCGAAGCTCGCGTACCGGGTGGCCCGGACCGAGATCGACCTGGGCGACACCTGGTGGACCACCCCCGAGATCCCGGCGGTGCCGCTGTCGATCCTGAACCTGAGCGAGCAGACGCTGCTGGTCACCCCGCTGCGGTTCGACGGGGACGGGGCAGGCCCGCTGACCTGGCGCGACTTCCTCGACTACACCGAGGTCCGCCCGGGAGACTCGGCGTCGGTGTGGGTGACGCTCGCGGCCGACGGCACCGGCTGGCGCTCGGGCGCGGGCGCGGCCGAGCTGGTGGTCGAGGTGGGGGTCGCGTGGAACGACCCGGCCGACTTCGACGTGGCGCCGCAGTGGTTCGGCGACGAGCTGGTCGTCCCCGTGTCGTACACGATCGACTGTGATCTGGACGACGACGGGCTCGACGCGGCGTTCTGCGGCGGCGACGACTGCGACGACGCAGGTGGCGGCTTCGACACCGGGAGCGGGCCATGTGGCTGATCACCTGGCTCACCGGCGCCGTCACCGAGGGGCCGGTGGGGGACCCCGACGCGGGCGCGGTGGTGGCCCAGACCTGTCAGGCGTGCCACGGCCCGGACGGGCTGTCCGAACAAGCGCAGTGGCCTCGCCTCGCGGGCCAACGCGCGGGGTACCTCACGAAGCAGCTCGGCGACTTCCGATCCGGGCTGCGCGCCGATCCACAGATGACGCCGATGGCGGAGTCGCTCACCGACCAGCAGGTGGTCGACGTGGTGGCGTTCTTCTCGACCCGGACGCCGGTCGCGCTCCACGTCCCGCCGGGGCCGCCCGAGGGCGCGCGGGTGTACCTGAAGGGCCGGCCCGGGGTGGCCCCGTGTGTCGGGTGTCACGGCGCGCGCGGGCGCGGGTTCGATGGGGTGTTCGACGGCGGCGTGCCGGCGATCGGCGGACAACACGCGGCGTACGTGCAGAAGCAGCTGTCCGACTTCGCCGCCGCCGCGCGGGCGAACGACCCGATGCCGGTGATGCGCGCGATCGCGGCCGAGCTCACGCCGGCCGAGATCGAGGCCGTGTCGGCGTTCGTGGCGGGGATGTGATGATCCGCGTCCTGCCGTTGCTGGTCGCGTTCGTGGGCTTGGCGACCGCCGCCGACGAACCGCCGATGTCGACGCCCGACCCGGCGGCGTGCAGCGCCTGCCACCTCGACCACGGGGAAGGGGGCCACGCGGCGCCGGCGGCGGCGAGCTGCACGACCTGCCACCCCGAGGACGGGCCCGGCGCCACCGTCCCGGCCGACGGACACCGCCCGGTGGCCACGTCGACCGGCGCGGACTGCGCGGGGTGCCACCCGCCGGCTGCGGCCCCGGCGGTGGCCCACCCGCCACACGAGTCCGGCGCGTGTGTCGACTGCCACGACCCACACGACCGGAGCAAGCGCCCCGCCCACCTCCGCTCGAACGACGAGTCGGGCGCGTGTGCGTCGTGCCACCCGCCGGTCGACGCCACCCGGTTCGTGCACACGGTGGTCGGGCTCGGGTGGTGCCGCGAGTGCCACGCGGAGCACGGCGGCGACGAGCCGGCCCTGCTCGACGGCGGGCCGAACGGCAGCTGCCCGCGGTGCCACGCGCCCGAGGCCGCGCCCAACCTGCACGACCACTGGCCCGCGGCGTCGGGGCAGTGTGACACGTGCCACGACCCCCACGGCTCGGACAACCCGTACAACCTGCGCCTGCCGGTGAAGGACACCTGCTACCAGTGTCACCCGCAGAAGGAGACCGGTCCCCAGGTGCACTCGGCGGTGGTCCTCGGCCGGTGCTCGACCTGCCACGACCCCCACGGCTCGGACAACGAGCGCAAGCTGCGCGCCACCCCGGTCGCCGACGTGTGCTTCCAGTGCCACGCCGACGACGTGACCGGCCGGAAGGTGGTGCACGCGCCGGTCGCCCAGGGGCAGTGCGTGATGTGCCACGACCCGCACAGCACCGACAACCCGAAGAACCTGCGGGCCCCGGTGAACACCACGTGCACGATGTGTCATCCAGACAAGAACAGGCCGGACGTGTTCACGCCCCACCCGGCGGTCGAGACCTACGGCTGCACCGTGTGCCACGACCCCCACGCGTCCGACGTGGAGTTCCGTCTCCGCAAGCCGATCGTCGAGCTGTGCACCACCTGCCACGCCGGGTTCGACGACGGCTACCACGTGGTGCAGCGCCCGGCGGGGGGCGGTCACCCGATCGGCGGCCTGCCCGACCCGCTGCGGCCCGGGCGCGAGCTCGTGTGCACCTCGTGCCACGACCCCCACGGAACGGAGAACCCCCGGATGTGGTACCGCGCGTACCAGCGCCTCGCGCTGTGTGTGGAGTGCCACCGCAAGACGCTCGCCCCGAACACCACCCCGGGGGAGTCGTTGTACGAGCGCGAGTCCGAAGCGGCCCGGGCCCGCGCGGCAGGTGCCCGGTGATCGCCCTGCTCGCCGTGTTCGCCCACGCGCGCCCCGACCCGGCCGAGGCGCCGGTCGTGTGGCCGCCGCCGCCCGAGCCGGCCAGGGTCCGCGCCGAGCTGCCGATCGTCACCTCGGACTGGGCCCGGCGCCCGCCCCACACCCACGGGTTCGCCCAGGTGCTGCGGTCGTTGGTCGGTGCGCGCGCGGCGGTCGGGTTCAAGAAGCCGTACGGGGTGACCACCGACAGCCGGGGCCGGGTGTTCGTGTCCGACACCGGGTGGGGCAAGGTCCTGGTGTTCGCTCGGGCCGGCCGCGCGTTCTCGTGGGTCGGCGACGCGGGCCAGGGGGCGCTGCAGAAGCCGGCCGGCCTCACCACCGACGCGCGCGACCACCTGTACGTCGCCGACCTCGCGGTCGGGGCGGTGCTCGAGTACGACGAGCGCGGCGCGTTCGTGCGGACCTGGGGCTCGGGGCGGATGACCCGGCCGGTCGCGGTGGCGTGGAACCCGGTCACCGACGCGCTGTGGATCACCGACAGCAAAGAGCACCAGATCGAGATCGTGTCGCTGGCGACCGGAGAGACCCGGTCGCTCGGCGCCCGCGGGTCGGCCGACGGGGCGTTCAACTTCCCGACGAACCTCGCCGCCGGTCCCGACGGCCGGATGTACGTCGTCGACACGTTCAACTTCCGGGTCCAGGTGTTCGGGCCCGACGGCACGTTCGAGCGCAAGTGGGGCGCGAACTGCGACACCTACGGGTGCTTCGCGAAGCCGAAGGGCGTGGGCGTGGCCCCCGACGGTCGGGTGTTCGTCGCCGACGCCGCGTTCAACAACGTGCAGGTGTTCGACCCCGACGGCGTGCTGCTGCTCGCGTTCGGCGGCGTCGGAAACGGCGTCGGCCACCTGTACCTCCCCGCCGGCCTGCACGTCGACGACAGCGACCACGTCTACGTCGTCAGCCAATACAACTGGCGGGTCAACCTGTACGACTACCTCGGGGACGGCGCCCCCGACCGGAGGACTCGATGATCGTGTCGTGGTCCGTCCTGGCGATGGCCCAGGACGACGTCACCAACTCGGTGCACAACCTCACCACCAGCGGGCCCGGCACGCTGCGGCTCGCCGCGCCTCCCCGGGCGCCGGCGCGCGAGGAGATCTGCGTGTTCTGCCACACGCCGCACAACGGAGACGTGTCGGTGGCCGCCCCGCTGTGGAACCGCGCGAAGGCCGGCGGGGCGTACACCATGTACTCCTCGCCCACCATCGACATGATCATCGCGCCGCAGCCCCAAGGCGTGTCCATGGCGTGCTTGTCGTGCCACGACGGGACCATCGCGTTCGACCAGCTGCGGAACGGCCCGGGGCCCGGCGACTTCGACGCGACCGCGAGCTCGCGCGGGTGGAGCTTCGTCGGCGCGAACAACGACATGACCGGGTCGACCTACGCGCTGCTCGACAACGACCTGACCAACGACCACCCGGTCAGCGTGACCTACAACGTCGCGAACGACCCGATGTTCAACCCGATCCAGGCGGTGGAGGCCGGCGGGCTGCGGTTCTTCGGCACGGGCAACCAGGTCGAGTGCGCGAGCTGCCACAACCCCCACGACCCCACGAACCGGCCGTTCCTGCGGATCGACAACACGAACAGCGGGCTGTGCCTGACCTGTCACATCAAGTAGGTGCCCGGTGGTGGTGGTCCTCACAGCGCTGACGGCGGACGCCGCCGATCTCTCCCTCGGGGCCCTCGCGGGGTACCGCGGGTGGTTCGACGAGATCGACGGGTTGTCGATGCAGGAGCACCTGTTCGAGCAGAGCCTGCGCGCCGAGCTCGACACCGCGCTGGTCAACCGGTCGCTCGCGGCGTGGAACCTCGGGTTCGCGCTCGACCACACGCTCACGGTGGGCCCCGGTGACCGGGCGCGGGTGCTCGGGCTCCGGTACGACACCGCGGTCGAGCTCGGGGCCGACAGCGTGCTGCCGGTGCGGCTGTTCGCGTCGCGCCAGCTCACCGGGGCCGAGCAGAGCCTGTACCCGGGGTACTCGGTCCGGTCGAACACCTGGGGCTACGAGGCGAAGCTCGCGCCCGAGGGGTTGCCGCGCCTGTCGACCCTCGGGCTGTTCCAGCGCCGGCGCACCGAGAACCTCGACGTGGTGCGCGACGAGCGCACCTCGATCGTGAGCGGGAACCTGCTGCACAACGACAACCGCCTGCTCGCGCTGGCCGAGGTCGAGCGGCGGCGCGACGAGGACCCGATCACCGACGACCGGCGCGACGTGACCGAGGCCGACGCGTTCCTCGAGTACCGGCTCGACCCGCGCACCTCGATGGTCGGGCGCGCCCGGTCGCGGCGGTACGACTCACTCGTCGGGGGGCAGCCGTACGTGGTCGACACGTTGACGTCCGACGCGTCGATCACCACCCGGCCGAGCCGCAAGGTGTCCGGCGTCACGTTTTACCGGGTGGTCGACCAGACGCTGCCGGACCAGCGCACCGGCGACGCGGCGGTGGGCACGACCTGGACCTGGTACCCGACCGACGAGCTGTCGGGGGTGGCCCAGGTGGGGCTCGGCGACGCATGGACCACCGACGCGGGCGGGTCCCGGTCGATGCTCGGGCAGTACCTGAACCTGTCGGCGAACCACACCCGGTGGCGGAAGACCGGCGGGTGGCAGCTGTTCGCCCAGAGCGGCGCCGCGTCCCTGCTCGCCGGCCCCGCGCTCGGCGGGGTCCAGGCCGGCGCCGGGGCCGGCGGGGTGCTCCGGCGCGCGGTGGGGCCGGTGATGGTGTCGGGCGGCGCCGACGTGGCGCGGCAGCTCGACACCTCGGCCCAGGGCCTGTCCTACCTGAGCTGGGGATGGCTCGCCGAGGCGCAGTCCAACCCGGTGCCAGGCGTGCAGCTGCAGGTGCAGGTCACCGAGGGCGTGGTCGAGCAGCAGGTCCTCGAGCTGGGGAACAGCGACCGGCTCCGGGTCACCGGGCTCGTGAGCGTGCGGCCGGAGCGGCAGCTCGACCTCGGCTACGGGCTGAACCTGTACCACGACGTGCTCGACGACCAGCGGTCGGACGGCGTCGGACACTCGGTCACCCTGCGGGCGGTGCCGACCGAGCGGGTGCAGCTGTTCGGGCTGGTGCAGGTCACGTCGGCCACCACCTCCGACCTCGCGCCGTACCAGACCCGCCGCGCGGACGCGACCGTGCTGTTCCACCTGCCGATCGCGGACGCGTCGGCGCGGGTGTCCCGGGTCCGGAGCGGCGGCCCGGTGCCCCCGGTGACCCAGACCGTGGTGTGGTTCGAGCTGTCGCGCGACTTCCGGTGGCGCCTGTGATCGCGGCGCTGGCCATCAGCTGCGCGCGCCCTGCCGCGGTGTTCGCCGCCGCCGACGGACCGTCGTGGCCGCCCGCGCCCGATCCGGCCCGGGTGACGTTCACCGGCGCGTGGTCGTGGGCCGGCCTCACCCGACCGCTCGACGTGGCGTGTGGGCGCGGGCTGCTCGCGGTCGCCGACCCGGAGGCCGGGGCGGTGTGGGTGGTCGACCGGGCGTCGAGCCGGCGGGTCGCGGTCCCGGACGGCCCCGCGTCACCGGTCGCCCCGGTCGGGGTGGCGCTCGCCCGCGACGGCGTGTTGTGGGTCGCCGACGCGGAGCGGGTGGTGTCGCTCGGCCCGGGGGAGCGCCGGTGGCGGCCGCTCGCGGGGACGTTCGACCGGCCGACCGCGGCCACCCCGGTGGGGGACGGCTCGGTCGTGGTCGTCGACGCCGCGGCGCACGGGGTGGTGTGGGTCGAGCCGTCCCCCACCGGGGTG
>JBEBJC010000423.1:0-6920 GCA_040080105.1 Myxococcota bacterium | reverse complement strand
CCCCCCGGCTGCCGACCCACCACATCGACAGCTCGGCGAAGAACTCGTCGGCGTTGGTCGCGGCGTACGCCCCCGCCCACCGCTGCGCCGCCCGCGCGAACCGCCGCTCCACCTGGCGGCGGGTGGCGCGGTCGAGCCCGAACCGCAGGACCGCGTGCGCGAGCTCGTGGGTGCAGATGTCGCGCCCGTCGCGGTGCCGCGCCGAGAAGAGCCCCAGCAGGTGGTCCTCGTCGCAGCACGCGTGCAGGCCGCCGTAGCCCCGTCCGCGCTGGTCGAGGGTGAGCGTCCCCTCGAACGGGACCCCGGCGAGGTGGCGGTACATCGGCAGATCGGTCGGCACCTGGTCCCGCCCGATCAGGTGCAGCTCGGCCCCCGCCCGCTCGAGGTTCGCCGCCACCGTCGGGCAGCCGCCGAGCAGGTGGTCCACCCGCCGCGCCGCCTCGAGCAGCGCCGCGTCCACCACCGACCCGTGCGCCTTGATCGACACGCCGCGCACCGGGAGCATCTTCCCGTAGAACCCGTGCTCGGGCGGATCGAGGCGGGTGATCACCCGAGCCCCGCGTGGAACGCCTCGAGGGTGGCCCGCTGCTCGGCCGACAGCTCCACCACCGGCCGAAGCTGGACCAGCGCGCGCTCCGCCGCCGCCGCGTCGGGGTCGAGGCGGTGCGCGAGCCGCCACGCCGCGGCCACCGTGGCGCCCCGGCTCCGCCCGAGCGCGCAGTGCACGTACACCGGGCCGTGGGGCCGTTGGTGGTCGATCCACGCGACCGCGAGGGTCAGCGCCTCGATCGACGGGGCCCGCGCGTCGAGCACCGGGACCGACGCGTACGCCTCGCGCCCGGTGCGCGCCCGCGACGCCGGGAGCTCGGCGCACAGGTCGAGCACCCCGGTCACCCCGAGCGCGCGGAACCCCGCCGCGTCGGCGCGGGTCGGGCGGCGCCCGAGGAACAGCCCCGGGGCGACCTCGGTCCACGGGTCCTCCCGCAGCGCCGCGTGCACCGCCCGCATCGAGGCGAGGGCGAGCAGCAGGAACGGCGCGTTCAACCCGAGTGACCACCAGGCGAGCTCCCCGTCTGGCTGCTTGCCCAACAGCCGCGGCCCGGCCCCGAGGTACGCGAACGACACCACCGTGAACGACGCGCCGAACCACGCCGACACCAGCCCCTGCGCGATCGCGGGCGCCCCGCCGTGGGCCCCGGCCAGCGCGGCTGCGGCGAAGCACACCGCGGCGAGCCCACCGAACGCGACCGCGTACCGCATGGGTGCCCGTAGCACGAACTCGTTCGCGTGACCGGCGTGCAACCGCGCCGGCCGACCGTGGCTGGTACCGTGCGGACGTGGCAGTACAAGTGCTGGGCAGATCGCCCCCTCGCCTCGGGGGAGGGCGGTTCGTGGTGGTGGAGGAGCTGGGCGACGGCGGCACCGCCACCGTGTTCCTGGCGTGGGACGGCGTGGAGGGTCGGTGGTGCGCGGTCAAGGCGCTGCTGCACAAGCACGTCGACGAGCCCGACATGCGGCGCCGGTTCTCCCAGGAGGCCGAGGCGCTCGCGCGGTTCGACCACCCCAACATCCCCAAGTTGTACGCCCACCACCCCACCTCGATGCCGCCGTTCATGGTGATGGAGCTGTGCCGGCACGGCTCGGTGATGGATTGGGTGCGCGACCACGGTCCGATGCCCGCACCACTCGCGTGCGACGTGATCCACCAGGCGTGTGAGGCCCTCGCCGCCGCGCACGGCGTGGGGATCTGGCACCGCGACGTGAAGCCACACAACGTGCTGATCGACGACCGCGGCACCTGCAAGCTCACCGACTTCGGCATCGCGCGGATCGACGACAACACCAGCATGACCCAGACCGGCACCCAGATCGGGACGTTCTCGTTCATGGCGCCCGAGCAGCGCTCGGACACGAAGTCGGTCGACCGGCGCGCCGACATCTACTCGGTGGGGGCGAGCCTGTTCACCTTGCTCACCGGCCGCACCAGCGCCGAGCTGTTCGTCGCCGAGGCGGACGACGAGCTGCTGCAGGATGTGCCGGCCCCGCTGCGCGAGGTGATCCTGCGCGCCACCCGGTACCGGCCGGAGGATCGGTACCCCGACGTGCGCGAGGTGCAGGCCGCGCTGCTGCACGCGCTCGCCCGGATCCCCGCGACCCGCGGGCGCGAGCTCCCGCCGCTGTTGCGCTCGCTGCCACCGCTGCCGCCGGGGCCGCCGACGGTGTTGCCGCCCGGCCGGCGGTTCCTCGACCTCGAGAAGTGCATCGCGCTCGACAGCAACCAGCCGACGTTCGTCCCCGCCGGGCTGCGGGAGGACATCGACGCGCTGCTGCCTCCGTCGTCGCGCGCCCTGCCCAGAACCCCGTCGGCGCAGCTCCGGCCGCCGCAGCTGTCGCCGATGCCGGCGGAGCCCGTCCCGATCGGCGCGGGCGGGTACCGCACGGTCAGCTCGGGGGGAGCCTCGGCCCACTCGGTCCACTCGGCCCACGCCACGTCGCTCGCGACCGCGCCGACCGAGCCCGCTCGCCCGGCGCGGCGAGCCGCCGGCCCCGTGGTCGGCGCGTTCACGTTGGGCGTGATCGGGCTCGCGATGGTGATCGCGATCGGGGCGACCCAGGTGTCCGGCGCGCGCGAGCAGGCCGAGGCGCACCGCTCCACCCTCGTGACCGCGCTGCTCGCCGACCGGGACCTCGGGACCCGCCTCGGCGAGCAACGCCTCGCGTACGAGCGCGCGTACGACGCGGTGGTCAGCGCGTCGGACGACGCCGGGCGCGGCGCGGCGGCGCTGGCCGTGGTCGAGGTCGGGGAGCGCGCCCTCGAGGCCCCGCTGCCGAGCGACGTGCGGCAGCGGATGCGCGCGCTGCACGACAAGCGCGACCAGTACGTGCGGAGCCGCGACGCGTGGGGTGCCGTCGCCGACCGGTTCCCCGGGTCGTGGGCGGTCGGGCTCGGGCTCGCCTCCGAGCCCTGAGGCGGCGGGAGCCCGCCTTACGCTACTGCTTCGGACCGGCGGCGACGATCTCCGCCGACGCGCCCGACTCGTACTGGTGGAAGTTGCGCTGGAACAGCCCGGCGAGCTTCTTCGCCGCCGCGTCGTACGCCGACTTGTCCGACCAGGTGTTCCGCGGGTCGAGGATCTCCGCCGGCACGTTCGGGCAGCTCGTGGGGACCTCGAACCCGAACAGCGGGTCGGTGCGGGTCTCCGCCCGCGCCAGCGCGCCCGAGTGGATCCCGTCGATGATCGCGCGGGTGTGCGCGATGCTCATCCGCTTGCCCACGCCGTACCCGCCGCCGGTCCAGCCGGTGTTCACCAGCCACGTCTGCGCGCCTTGCTGCGACAGCTTGCTCGCGAGCAGCTCCGCGTACTTCGCCGGGTGCCAAACCAAGAACGGGGCGCCGAAGCACGCCGAGAACGTGGCCGACGGCTCCTTGACCCCCATCTCGGTGCCCGCGACCTTCGCCGTGTACCCGCTGATGAAGTGGTACATCGCCTGGCTCGGGCTGAGCTTCGACACCGGCGGCAGCACGCCGAACGCGTCGGCGGTGAGGAAGATCACGTTCTTCGGGTGACCGCCCACACACGGGAGCTTCGCGTTCGAGATGTACTCGATCGGGTAGCTGCACCGCGTGTTCTCGGTCAGGCTCGAGTCGTGGTAGTCGACCGCGCGGGTCGACGGGTCGTACACCACGTTCTCGAGCACGCTGCCGAACCGGATCGCGCCGTGGATCTCGGGCTCGGCCTGCGAGTCGAGGTGGATCGCCTTCGCGTAGCACCCTCCCTCGATGTTGAACACGCCGTCGTTGGTCCAGCAGTGCTCGTCGTCGCCGATCAGCTTCCGCCGCGGGTCGGCCGACAGCGTGGTCTTGCCCGTGCCCGACAGCCCGAAGAAGATCGACACGTCGCCGCCTTCCCCTTCGTTCGCCGAGCAGTGCATCGACAGCACGTCCTGCTTCGGCATCAGGTAGTGCATGATCGTGAACACGCCCTTCTTCATCTCGCCGGCGTACTGCGTGCCGAGGATCACCATCTCCCGCCGGCCGAAGTGCAGGCCCACGCTGGTCTTGCTGGTCATCCCGGAGGTGTACCGGTTCGCCGAGAACTCACCCGCGTTGAAGATGGTGTAGTCGGGCTCACCGTAGGACTCGAGCTCCTGCGGGGTCGGCCGGATCAACATGTTGTTCATGAACAGCGCGTGGTACGCGCGGGTGGTCACGACCCGGACCTTGATCCGGTACTTCGGATCCCAGCCGGCGAAGCCGTCCATCACGAACAGGCGGTCTTTGGTGTTCAGGTAGTCGATCGCGCGCTCGCGGTTGATCAGGAACGACCGCTCGTCCATCTTGATGTTCACCGACCCCCACCACACGTCCGGGGCGGAGTTCGGCTCGTCGACGATCCGCTTGTCGGACGGCGACCGCCCGGTCTTCTCCCCCGACAGCGCGATCAGCGCGCCCGAGTCGGCGATGGTCGTACCCGCCTCGTTGCGCAGCCCGAACTCGTACAGCAGCGCAGGCGGGGCGTTGCGGGTGATCTCGCGCACGTTGATGTCGTACGACGCGAGCGTGAAGGGCTTCGACATGGTGCACCTCGGCCAGTGGCCCCGCTTACCCTACACCGGGTCGATCGGCACGCCCCGCGACGCGGCCGCCGGCACCCCCTCGACGACGTCGATCACACGGCCCGATCCCCCACCGTTTTCACCTCCGGGAGTGACTGTGCGGGGGGCGTTCGGGCATGATGCCCCGAGGAGGCGCGATGGCCCGATCCGGATTCGTGCTGTTCCTCGGTGCAATCGGCATGATTGCGTCGGGGTGTGGCGGTGACTGTGCAGACGACAAGAAGATCGACTCGTGGATGGACGGCGACGGCGACGGCTTCGGCTCGGGCGACGTGGTGGCGGTCTGCGAGTTCGACGCGACGCACGTGGACAACAACGACGACTGCGACGACGAGAACGCGGACCTGAACCCGGACGCCGAGGAGGCCTGTAACGGCCTCGACGACGACTGCAACGACGTGATCGACAACGGGCTCGATCTGGTCCTGTTCTTCCGCGACAACGACCTGGACGGCTACGGCAACGGTGACCAGGTCCAGCTGATGTGTGATCGGCCCCCCGGCGACGACGCGTGGGCCCCGAACGGCGACGACTGCGACGACGCGGACAACACGCGCAACCCGGGCGCGACCGAGATCTGCAACGACGGCATCGACGACGACTGCGACGAGCTGGCCGACGACGCCGACACCTCGGTGGACCCCGACAGCTTCACCGCGTGGTACCAGGACACCGACGGCGACGGCTACGGCCGCGACGGCGCGTCCACCACCGCGTGTATCGGCCCGGCCGGCTCGGCGCCGAACCCGGACGACTGCGACGACCAGAAGGCCGAGGTCAACCCCGACGCCCAGGAAGTGTGCGGCGGCGGCGACAACGACTGTGACGACCTCGTCGACGACCTCGACGACTCGCTCGATCCGGCCGGCCAGATGGAGTACTTCGCCGACGTGGACCAGGACGGCTTCGGCGAGCCCGGCAGCTCGGTGATGGCCTGCGCCCCGATCCCTCAGTTCAGCGCCTCGGACAACGAAGGGGACTGCGACGACGCGAACGAGTACGCCAACCCTTCGCTGCCCGAAGACCGGTGTGACTCGGCCGACAACGACTGTGACGTCGAGACGCCGGACGACACCGACCTCGACCTCGACGGGTTCATGTTCTGCGGCGGCGACTGCAACGACAACCAGGCGCTGATCAACCCGGACGCCGAGGAGCTCCCGGGCGACGGCGTCGACATGGACTGCGACGCGATGGAGCTGTGCTACCAGGACGTGGACGCCGACGGCGCGCGCACCACGACCTCGGTGCTCGGCGCCGACCTGACCTGCTCGATCGCGCCGAACGCGAACGCGAGCCGCCCGGTCGACTGCGACGACAACGACGCCGCGATCACGATCTCCGGTGATTGGGAGCTCGACAGCGACGGCGACGGGTTCTCGGACGGCACGACCGCGATCCACCAGTGCACCGACCCGGGCGCCGGGTACCTGCTGGCAGAGGACGGCCCGACCGACTGCGACGACACCGCGAACACGACCTTCCCGGGCGCCGACGTTGACGAGTGCAACGACGGCGTGGACGCCGACTGCAACACGCTCGACAGCTGTTCGACCTGCCAGGAGTGGCTGTCGACCGACGCAGGGCTCGCGAGCGGTGTGTACGCGCTGCGGCCGACCGGCGGGATGAACGAGCAGGACGTGTACTGCGACATGGACGAGGACGGCGGCGGCTGGACGCTGGTGGGCAGCAGCCTCACCCCGTTCAACGACGCTGGCGTCGGGTACTTCGCGGACGTGGCGACGCTGACCCCGGCGGGCAACAACCCGGCGGTGTTCAACGGCCTCGGCCTGCTGATCACCGCCACGTCCGACGTGCGGTTCGCGTGTAAGCTCGACCCGGCCGACGCGACCTTCACCGTCGACCTGTCGTTCTACGACGTGGACTGGTACCTGGAGATGGCGCAGGCGGCCACCGACGGCGACAGCTGCTTCAGCGACGCCGCGGCGCCCGACGCGACCCCGGCCCGCCGGAACAACCTCACCAACGTGTTCAAGGCCACCACCGACGCGTACAACTCCGGCTCGCTGATCGGCGAGGACGCGTGCAACGCCGGCCAGGACTTCACGGTGGACTTCGACGACGCCGGGATGAACTCGGACGAGAGCGACGGCACCGACTGGGGCGAGGACGACAACATCGCGAAGTGCGGCGACGCCGGCGTCGGCGGCGCGTTCTTCATGTTCGTGCGCGAGACCGAGTAGCCGTACGGCCTCGTCCCGAACGAACGCGGCCCCGGTGGGACTCCCCACCGGGGCCGCTCTGTTTCTCGCCGAGCCCTTCGATCCCCCCCTCCCCGCCCC
>JBEBJC010000422.1:0-6924 GCA_040080105.1 Myxococcota bacterium | reverse complement strand
GCTTGGGCGTGTCCAGTGAATCCTCCGCTCGGCCTCGACGTTCCGCGGACAAGCATATCCCGCGCCCCACGGGTCGCGATCGGTTCGGGTCTGGAGTACCCTGGGTCGGTCCGCGACCGTCGGCCGCGGGGCGAGGAGGGAGATGCAGAACCGTCGCGGGGCGCTGCTCGTGGCGCTCGCGTTGTCCGGGTGTGGGGCCGGCGCCTACGAGCCGCCGGTCTCGCCGGCCACGTTCTTCGACGCCACCGACCCGGCGAACGTCGAGGCAGTGCCGACCACCGGCTCTGCGCCGAACCGCGTGGTGGTGCGGGCGCTCAACTCGTACGGCGCCGCCGTCCCCTCCCCGTCGTACTCGGGCCTGACGTTGGACGGCGTGCCCGTCGACGTGGCGTTCGACGGCTACGGCTACGGCTCGATCTCGATCGAGGAGCCCGGCCACTCCCTCGTCGCAGGCGCTGCCGGCGCGGTCGACGTGTACACGTTCGACAACGACTGGCCGGGGCTGCCACTCGACGAGGTTTGGGAGACCGGCACCACTCAGCCGACCGTCGCGGTGGCGGTGAGCACCGGGATGCTCGGCGCCGAGGGTCCGGCGGTGTGGTGGGCAGGCCTGGGGGCTCCGGCCCACCCGGTGTTGGTCGCCGACGGACCCATCGTCGGGCTTCGCGCCGAGAACATCGACGTGGACGGCGTCCTCGACGCGCTCGCATGGACCGCGAACACCGTGTTCCTGCTCAAAGGCCGCGCCAGCGGCGGGATGGCGTGGGGCGGTGGCTTCCGGGCCCCCGGACACTCGATCGGCGGGGTCGACGCCGGCGATCTGTCGGCCGACAACCTCCCGGACATCGGCATCGCCTGGGTCGACGCGGTCGGCCGAGGCACGGCCGACGTGTGGGAGGGCGACGGCCTGTTCCAGTTCACCGCCGCGGTGCCTCGCCCCACGACCGGCGTCCCGATCGGCCTCGAGATCGCCGACAACACCGCCGAGGGGCTCGCCCAGATCACCGTGTTGCACGAAGACGGGACCTGGTCGCGGTTCATCCGCGGCGCCGAGCTCGAGTACATGCCGATCGGCCCGTCGGCGCCGAGCCGAGCGCTACAGCTGCCGTCGAACGCCGAGTTGTTGCCGACGGGCGACATCAACGACGACGGGGGGGAC
Source organism: Myxococcota bacterium (assembly GCA_040080105.1). Classification (GTDB taxonomy): domain Bacteria; phylum Myxococcota_A; class UBA796; order UBA796; genus JACKER01. Next base: position 5,765 of record JBEBJC010000422.1, on the reverse strand, counting down.
GAGATCGTGGTCGCGAGCCAGCGCGTCCCGAGCGTCGGTCGGTCGTTCTGGTTCGTCGATGTCCGCACCGACGCGTTGGCATGCGCGGCGGGGGAGGCCGACGCCCAGTGCGGCACCGAGTACCTGCCGCTGCTCGACGAGTCCGGCGCGTACTACGCGATCGGCGACGCCAACGCCGACTACCTCGAGGACGTGTTCGTCCTGCACGACACCCGCGCGCTGTACGCGATGGCCTGGGATCCGCAGCAGGTCAGCGGGAAATTCGCCCTGCTGCACCCGCTGGACCTGCCCGCATACGCCCCGTTCGACGTGCGTGATCTGGACCGGGACGGGTGGCTCGATCTGGTGTTGGCGGGCGGGCCGCTGTGGTGGACCTGGCACGGCCGGGCGTTCACCGACCTCGAGCGGTTCTGGGAGCCGCGCGAGATCCCGTCCGAGCAGATCCGCGAGCTGCTCACCGGTCCGTTCGCGTTGCTCGACACCGACGCGGACCCGTCCACGGTCGAGATCGCCCACTTCGCGCAGGACGACGGGGGCATCGAGTTCCGCGTCGCCTCGTACGCCAAGGATGGCGGGCGCGCCGACCTCGTCGGGCGATTGAACCTGCCCGGCGGGACCACCACCGTCGACGACCTCGCGATCTGCGGCGGCGACGTGTACGTCGCGGTGGCCGGCGACGTACACCGGCTCTCGATCGCAAACCCCGCCGCTCCCGAGATCGCAGCCACGCTCGAGGGGTCCGCCACCCGGATCGACTGCGGGGAAGGCCCGAGTGGGACCCAGCTCGCGGTGCTCGACACGAACCAGGTCACCTTCCGCCAGCGCGCCGCGCTCACCCGGATCGGTGACCCGGTCGAGGCGCTCGACGTGGTGGACCTGGCGCTCGGAGACCTCGGGGCGGGTCCGCAGCTCCACACCTGCGACGTCCCGGGCTGCTCGACCGTGTTCTGGCCGTCGGCCGTCGGCCCGGCGTTCGCGAGCACCGACGCGTCGGGCACCACGATCGTGACCGCGGCCGACTCGCTCCGGGTCGCCGGCGTCGGCCTGCTCGGGCTGGTGAACGCCGACGGCGACCCGGAGGTGGACCTGGCGTCACTCGATCCTTCCACCGGGTTGGTCGCGATCCACCGCGCCACGCCCGAAGGGTTCGCCGGCTCCGAGCTGTGGAGGCTCCCCGCGGGCTCGACCGGCCCGCTCGCCCTGGCCGACGGCGACGGCGACCTCACCCGTGACGTGTGGTGGGTCGACGCCGAGGGCAACCTCACCGTGACCACGTCCGCTCCTCCAGTGGTCCCGTGACCGACGAGAAGTCGATCGTCGCGCGGGCCGGACGCGCGACCCGGTGTTAACGGGACGCCCCGGCCGTGCACCGGCCTGTGACAGACATGGCTTGACCGCGCCCCGCCGGGGCGCCTATAAGGTCCCGCTCGCCTTCGAGGATCGCCCATGAATCGACTCGTCCCGACCCTGTTGTTCGCGATCGCCTGTACCCCGAACAACGCGACGCTCGTGAGCGGGCGGTACATGACGTTCATCTCCGACGGCACGTCGCTGTCGCTCGCGAAAGAGGCGGTCGATCCGACCGACTACCCGGGCTACTACCAGGTCGACTGCCGCGAGTTCGAGACCCAGGAAGAGGAAGACGCGACCCGGCTTCCCGACTACATCCCGATCTGCGGCGCGAACCAGTGGCCCCCGCTGTACGAGTCCTGGGGCACCCAGGCGGGCTTCCACGTGGTGACCGAGTCGCTCGATCCGTGGCGCGGCGAGGCCGTGATCATGGCCGAGGGCGACCTCAACCTGTCGTTCCACCACCGGGTGCCGGGCGGCGCCGACATGCGGTTCGTGTTCGCGATCGACCCGGACTTCGCCCCCCAGACCTGCGTGCAGAACGCGGACGGCACCACCGACCGCGTGGCGCTCGACGGCGACTGGATCGACAACTGGTCGAGCGAGCTCGACTGGATCGCGAGCGACGACAACAAGTACCCCGAGGCGTACGCGCACCTCGAGCCGTACCTCGACGGGCGCCTGTACTTCCTGAACGCACGCTCGTACCAGTACAATCCGGCGAACACCGACGGCCCGGACTGGGACGTCCCGCCGGAGTGGACCGCGGGCTCGGCCCAAGGGAAGTTCGTCGAGGAAGACGTGTACCACCGCACGTCGCGATACGGCGATCCGCAGGTGTACAACGCGATCGAGCTGTCGGGCAGCACCGAGACCCAGTACATCGGCATCGACCCCGACGACTTGTTCTACTGCGACATGGACGAGGGCGCCGACCCGACCAGCGACGCGTGCATGTCGTCGATGGACGAGAAGATCCGCGGGATCAACTCGGACATCCACAAGGAGCTGCAGCGGATGATGCAGCCCGACAAGGACGCCGACCCGGTGTTCGAGTACGCCCCGATCGCGCACGTCAACTACTGGCGCCCGGTCGACGGTCGCCCGGCGGGCTTCGACGGGTGGGGCGAGATCCACTACAGCTACGTCGTGTTCTCGCCCGACTCCGACCTCACGGTCGGCGGCCACGCCAAGGGCGCGTTCTCCCTGGCGCTCGGCGCCGATCAGTCCTCCACCCGGATGTTCGTCCAGGGCGAGTTCTCGGTCGACAAGATCAAGGGCGACAAGTGGACGACCGCGGACCTCGAGCACGACAAGCTCGAGGAGGCCGGGGAGACCCGCTGTTCGGCCGCTTCTCCGGACGACGCCGACCCGAGCGGCAACGGCAACTGACGACTCCCCAGGTTCGCCCTGGGGTTTCTTAGACCGGAGCCGCTCGCCCGACCCACTTCAGCGCGTCGGAGGTGAGCGGCCGGCCGCGGAAGTCCGCCGCTTCGGACACGATCGACCACCCGGTAGCGGCGAGCGCCGCCCGGATCTCGTCGAGCTCGAACATCCGCAGCTCCAAGTGCACGCGGCGCTCGGTGCCGTCAGGCCACCTGTACACGTAGATCACGTGGTGCACCCGGGCGACCGGATCCCACCGGCCCTGCTCCCAGCTGGTCAGGACCTCCCCGGTGCTCGGCAACACGAACGAGCGGGGCTCGTACCGCGCCTCCGGGTCGCGCGAGTACAGCTCGACGTCGGGGAGGTACGCGTCGAGCGCGAGCTGCCCGCTGCTCGCCACCCACCCGCGAGCCCGCGCCAACACGGCGCGGAGGTCCGCGTCGTCGGCGCAATGGTGCAGCGCGTTGAACGGCCACGCCACCAGCCCGAACCGGAGGTCGCCGCCCGGCTCGACCGCGCGGTAGTCGCCCGCGACCGCCCGCACCCGCGCGCGGACCGCGGCGGGGAGCCGACCGAGTTTGTGGTGGAGCCTCTCCAGCATCGGCACGGACCGATCCACCCCGACGATCCGGCAGCCCGCAGCGGCGATCGCCAAGGTGAGGCGGCCGCTCCCACAACCCAGCTCCAGCGTGGGCCCTCCGGCGGCGCGCGCGAGCGACACGTAGTGGGCTACGTCCTCGTCGTGGTCCTGGTACTCCAGGTCGTACAGTTCGGCGTCGTCGTACGGATCGATCATCGATTCTCCGCCCAGCACCTCGCCAACAGCCGGCGGGCGAGCGAGAAGCCGCGCACCCGCAGCACGTCGGGCAGGGTCCGGACCTCCGGATACACCGTAACGGCGCCGAGCACCACCCACGGCAGCGCCCGGCCGAGCCCTCGGGCGTGTGGGATCACGATCGGAGCGACCATCTCCCACCCGGCGGGCCCGCGGGCGACCGCGCCGAGCACGACACACCCGGGCGCCGGCGGCCCGAACGGCGCCGCGGGTCGCCGCCACGCCACGCGCTCGGTCGGCGCCCACGCCCCGAGGCCGAGCTCGTCGCGCAGCATCACCGTCGGGCCGTCGACCTCCCGCACCGTCCACACCCCCGGCGGGGCGTGCAGGACCACCCGCAACGCCTCGCGCCGGGCGAGCGGCACCGTGGGGTCACGCGCCGCCCGGCCGAGCGGGCTGTTGCGCAGCCGGGTGGCGGGAGACTCCGACGCCGCGTCCCGCGCCGCGATCGACGCGCCCCACGCGATGGCGGTCCGCAGGGTGAACAGATCCGCGTCGTCGACCAGCGGGCCGAGCACGAGCTCGGCCGCGACCATCCCCACGTCCGGCTCGTGGTCGGCCGCGATCCGAGCGAGGTCCTCCACGGTCGGCAGCGGGGCGGAGCACGCCTCCGGGCGACGTGGGTCCGGTTCCAGCGGCGGCATCTCGGCCCGCTCGCCCGCGCGCTCCCGCGCCAGGAGCTCGGCGACCTTCCGAGCGGCGGCCGGATCTCGCTGGGGCGAACCCGCGAATTCGGCGGGGGTTCCCGGTGGTTCCGCCGCCCGTCGGCGTCCAGTGGGGGTGAAGCCCCCCAGGCGGTCCGACCGACCCACGGTCACTCCCCCGCGTACCGCGCGACCGCCGCGCGCAGTGAAGTCGCGACCGACGCGCGCAACGTCGCCGGCGCCAACACCTCGGCCTCCGCGCCGAAGCCTTGGATCCAGGTCTGGAGCTCGACCGTCGCGGCGACCTGCATCCGCAGCTCCAGCCGGCCGTCGGGCAAGGTCCGGAAGATCTGGGTCGGGTGCCAGGTGCGTTCGCGCACGAACGCAGCGTTCCGCTCCGAGAACGCGATCGCGACCTCCTCCGGCGGCCCGCTGATGATCCCGAACGCGTGGGCGATGTGCGCCTCCGGTCGCCACCCCGGCGGCACCACGAAGTGCTCGTTGCGGCGCCGAACCACGTCGACGAACCGCTCGACCGCGTAGGTCTTGACCTGGTTGCTCTCGAGCTCCAGCGCGAACAGGTACAGGCCCTGGCGGAACGTCGCCAAGGTGTAGGGCTGCAGCGCGCGCTGCGACTCCACCCCGGTGACCACGTTGCGGTACCGCGCCTCCACCGGGCTGTTGTACACGACCGCGGTGACGAGCTCGTCGATCACGTCGCTCGCTTGCCGGTAGTCCTTCGCGGGCTCCGGCACCGCCAGGAACTTCGTGTCGAGCTGGCGGGCCAGGCTCTGGTGGGCGCGGCTGATCGCGGGCTCCAGCCGTTCGATCGCGCCCTCGAGGTCCTCGGCGAAGCTCGTGCCCTCGAGGAACGTGAACAACCGGCGTCCGAAGTGCAGCGAGAGCACCTCCGGCAACGACAGCTGTACGCCGGTACGCCGCCACCGAGGGTCGATCGAGATCAGCCGGTCGTCCCCTCGGCCCTCGTCGCGGACCGGCAGGTCGAGCTCACGAAGATCTGCCAAATACCTACGCAAACCGCGCGCATCGAGCTCGAACCTCTCCAACAGCTCGCTCGCGCGAACCCCGCCCCGGCGGGTCATCACGTCCAGCATCCGGACCAGCTTCTGTCCCTTGTTCATCGCGCCTCGAACCCGCCGCCGGGAGCCACCGACCACCGTGGCCCGACGATCGACGCCCGGCGGCCACTCCCTAGAGGCGGACATTTTTTGGCCGCCTGTCGGGACACACTAACCTCGGACCGGCGAGCCGGACCGACTTCACGCGCCCGACCGGGGCGCGCAACCCGAACACTGAACACTTGACACCTGAACGCGGGTTCAGATACGGTACCCGAACGGAGGGCGCGATGGGCGAGCTGATGGTCGGGACCCTGATGGTGCTCACCGTTGCCGGCAGCGGTATCGCAGCGCTGCCTTGGACCTCCGCCGAGCTCCGGGCGAGCGTGCGCGCGCACGAGGCCGTCGGCAGCGCCATCCGCGCGGTCGTCTCGTAGAGCCAGCTGCAACCCGTCTCGCCCGATTTATAGT
>JBEBJC010000421.1:0-6928 GCA_040080105.1 Myxococcota bacterium | reverse complement strand
GGTCGACCTCGGCGGTCCGTGGGTCGGTGCCGCGGTGCGCGGAGTGGCGCCCCGCGAGGCCGAGGTCGCGCCGAACACCCGAGTAGGTGAGCTCGGGGCCGAGCTCGGGGCGTGTGTCCCGACCCGGTGGGTCGAGCCGTGCGCCGCGCTCGGTGGGGTGCGCCGGAGCTTCCGCCAGGACGGCGCGCCCGCGGGTGAGGTGTGGATGCCGCGGGCGGGCCTCGGCCTGTACGCGAGCGGCTGGCGGCTGCGGCCGGTCGGCGTGACCGGCGGGCTGCGGGTCGACCGCGACCTCGGGGTCACGTGGATCGACGTGCTGCCGGGGACGCGCGACCGGATGTCCGGGTGGGTCGCGGCGGCCGAGGTGCGGGTGTGGCTCGCCCCGGGGGAGCGATGATCGTCGCGCTCGCCGGCTGCGTCGCCGAGCTCACCCTGTACGGCGGCCCGAGGATCGATCTCTCCGACGTGTCCGACCTGTCCGACCTGTCCGACTCGGGCCGGACCGACACCGACGACGTCCCGACCGCCGACAGCGGGTGTGGCTCGTGGCTCGAGCTCCCCCCGCAGGTGCAGGCTCCCGCCGCGCTCGCGGCGTACACCGGTCCCGCGCTCGCGACCTGTACCGCCGACGGCGTCGAGTACGGCGGCCTCGCGTGGTCGGGCCCCGCGCACCTCGGCGGCCAGTGGTACGCCGAGCTCACCCTGGCGTACGGGATGGGGGGGATCACCGCGCCGCCGAACGAGCCGTGGGACCTCGGCACCGAGGGCGGGTACCCCGACCGGGTCCAAGGCACCGCCGGGCTGATCGTCGGCGAGGGGGGCACGATCGGGATCGCGGCCGACCTCGACGCGGGGCGGGTGTCGTTCTATCAGAACGGCGTCCACGTCGATCTCCGCGAGGTGGCGGTCGCCCCCGGGATGGGCGGGTACAGCCCGGCCGTGATCGGCGCCGAAGACGCCCTGATCAACGTCGGCGCCACCCCGTTCACGTTCGCGCCACCCCCCGGGTACCTGGCGTGGGCGACCGACGACGACGGCGGCCCGTGTGACGGCTACACCCCCGAGCCCCTCGCGCCCGCGCCCGTGCACACCTGGCCGGCGGTCGCGCCGAGCGCGTACGGCGACGGTGGGGAGCTGGTGCTGGTGTCGGCCCGGGCCGGGGCCGGGTTCGTCGCCGCCCGCTCGCCGACCGGCCGCCTGCCGGTGACCCCCGGGAACATCGACGTGTACGTGGACCGGGCCGGCCCCACCCGGCTCGCGTTGTTCGGGTTCGAGCCGACCAGGTGGACGGTGCACCAGCGCCCGGGCGCGACGCTCACCGGGGTGAGCGTGTACGGCTTCCACCTGCAGGAGGTCGCCGCGCCCCCTGGCGTCCCGGTCGACGTGCACCTGTGGTGCCGCGGCGGGTTCGGCGGCGTCTGTGTCGACCGGACCGGCGAGGAGTTCCCGACCCCCGGGCAGCGGTGGCCGTTCGACTCGGGCTCCGACACCCTCGGGTGGATCGCGGCGGTCGAGGCCGCGACCTGCCACCCGATGGGGGTGTTCGCCGGGCTGGCGGACGGGGCGCGGCACGTCACGGTGGAGTGAACCGATGTACGGATTTTTTTCTGAGACCGTACACCCTCGGTAGGTCGACCGGGTTTTGCATCTCGCGACCCGTGACGTTTGAAAACGAAAATCGACGACTGGTCTCCCCAAATCGGGTTCGCAGCGACCGCCGGTAACTTTACTCGCGTGGACTCCGGCGGTACGCCGAAGTAACCTCGGCCCGAGGGGGAACCGCGATGCGAGTCTTCGCACCGATACTGGTATTGTCGGCTGGGATCGTTGCTTCTTGCGGCGATCAATGGACGCCGGGCGACCCCCCTCACGCGACCGCGTTCCCGCTCGAGTGTGTGCACGCCGACAGCACCTGTGAGTCGTGCCACCCGGCCGACCGACCGATCCGCGCGCTCGATCCCGCGTGTGTGGCGTGCCACGTCGACGAGCGGCCGGCGACCCACGATCCGGTGACCACCAGCACGTGTGACGACTGCCACCAGGGCTCGTGCGGGTGGGACAGCGCGGCGAGCCCCCACCCCGACGGGTTCTCCGACCCTCTCGCGCACGGGCTCGAGGCGAAGCTGCAGGGTCCGGCCGAAGGGGACTGCCGCACCTGCCACGGCGACGACCTCACCGGGGGTACGACCGCGGAGGGCGGCCAAGCGCGCGGGTGCGACGAGTGCCACGCGAGCGTCGGCCACGCCGACTGGCGCACCGAGTGCACCTACTGCCACGGCGGGGTCGCCGACCCGACCGGTGCGCCGCCGCTCGACATCGACGGCGCCGCGCAGGACGTGAGCTTCGCGGCCCACCCTGCGCACGTCGGGGCGGACCCCGACTACCGGGTCGTGGACTGCTCGGAGTGCCACGTCGAGCCTACCGACGCGCTCGAGCAGCTCCACTGGTGGGACACGACCCCGGCCGCGGCCGAGGTCACGTTCCTCGGCGGGCTCGGGGCGAACACCGTGTGGAACGGCGAGTCGTGCGGCACGAACTACTGCCACGGCTCGGGCGCCCGCGACGACGGCGAGGTGTCCGACGACGGCGCCCCGATGACCTGCGACAGCTGCCACCCGACCACCGCCGGGTGGGAGGCGATGTCGGGGCTACACGCCGCGCACCTGCAGAACGACGCGACCATCACCTGCACCGACTGTCACGGGGCGGTGATCGGGCGGGACGGCGCCATCGCCACCCCGGCCCGGCACGTGGACGGGGAGCGCGACCTGTCGTTCTCCGAGCCCACGATCGTGTCCGCGGGCGGCACCTGCGCGGGAGAGTGCCACGGCGTCGACCACGACGCGTTCGGGTGGGGTCACCTCCCCGGCTACGACGCGCCCGAGCTGCACGGGGTGGACTCGAACCTGCGGGTGCTCGAGTGCGGCGAGTGCCACGGCGCCGACTGGACCGGAGGGGTCGCGCAGGGGTGCGACGACTGCCACGACCAGGAGGGCCACGGCGACTGGCGCACCGACTGCACCTTCTGCCACGGCGGGGATGGCGGCGACGCCACCGGCGCCCCGCCGCAGGACATCGACGACACGGTCGACCCCGCGTCGTCGTCGTTCCAGGCGCACCGCGCCCACGTGGGCGCCGGCGAGATCGGGCACCCGGTGTACGGCTGCACCCAGTGCCACCTCACCCCGAGCGACGCGCTGTCACCGGGCCACGCGCTCGACGCCACCGCGGGGGTGGCCGAGGTCGACCTGTCGGCCGGCACCTCGCCCGAGGGCGGGTTCGACCCCGTGAGCCGCTCGTGCGGCGGGCTGTATTGCCACGGCAACGGCCAGGCGCCGTCGGGCACCGTCAGCGACGGCGCGGTCCCGCTCGACTGTGACTCGTGCCACGCGACCACCACCGGCCACGACGCGATGTCGGGCACCCACGCCGAACACCTCGCGGTCGCCGGCGTCACCTGCGCCGACTGCCACGCGCCGGTGGTGGACGCCGGCGGCGACGTGGTGACCCCGGATCGCCACGTGGACCGGGTCGTCGACCTCGACCTCGCCGCCACCGGGTTCTCCCCGGTCGAGGGCGCGTGCACCACCACCTGTCACGAGGTGGAGCACGACCAGCTCGGGTGGGCCGGCAACCACCCGCCCGGGTTCGACGCTCCCGAGAACCACGGCCAGGAGGCCCTCCTCCGGCTGCAGAGCTGCACCGGCACCGCGTGCCACGGCAACGACCTCGAGGGCGGGCCGGGCCCGAGCTGCGACGACTGCCACGACGCCGGCTGGCGCGCCGACTGCACCTGGTGCCACGGGGGCGAGGGCGGCGACACGCTCGGCGTCCCCCCGAGCGACATCGACAACCAGCTCGACGAGGCGCGGATCAGCTTCAAGGCCCACCCCGAGCACGTGTCGAACCGGATCGCCCCTGCGTACGGGTGCGAGACGTGCCACGCCCCGTCGGGCGCGTACGTCGACGCGGCCACCGACGTCGGCCATTGGCTGGTCGACGCGACCGAGACCACCGCCGAGGTCCAGTTCGGCGGGATCGCCGCCGGGTCGACCTACGCGGCCGGGAGCTGCTCGGCGAACTACTGTCACGGCAACGGCCAGGCCGCGGGGTCGTCCCTCGACGGCACGGTGGGCGAGACCTGTGACGGGTGCCACGCGTTCGCGGCGAACCGCGCGACGCTGTCGGGCACCCACTCGCTGCACCTCGGCGTCGCGGGCGTGACCTGCGCCGACTGCCACGGGGGCGTGGTGAACGCGGCGGGCTCGGTGACCGACCCCGACAGCCACGTCGACGGCGCGATCGCGGTCGACGCCTCGGCCGGGTTCGACCCGGTGACCGAGTCGTGCACCAACAGCTGCCACAGCCACGAGCACGCCGGCCAGACCTGGACGGGCCACCACCCCGCCGGGTACGACCAGCCCGAGTTCCACGGGCAGGAGGCGCTGTTCCGCCAGCAGAGCTGCGCGACCGCCGGCTGCCACGGCGTCGCCCTCGACGGCGGCGCGTCGGGGCAGGGGTGCGAGAGCTGCCACTCGCCGGATTGGCGTCAGGACTGCGTGTTCTGCCACGGCGGCGCCGCGGGCGACGTGGACGGCCTGCCGCCGTCCGACCTCGACAACGTGACCGACGAGGACCAGATCACGTTCCTCGCGCACCCCGAGCACCACGACGGCGACGACCACCTCGCGTACGACTGCGCCCAGTGCCACGGCTCGGCGTCCGGGACCTACACCGACGCGTTCACCGATCCGGGCCATTGGTGGACCGCCGACCCGACCGTCGGGCGGGCCGAAGTCGACTTCGCCGACGGGTTGTCGTCCGCGGGCACCTACGCCGTCGGCAACGGGTCGTGCAGCGGGCTGTACTGCCACGGCGACGGGATCGGCACCTCGGGCTCGGTCCCGGACGGGGCCTCCGGGCTCGGGTGTGACGACTGCCACGCGACCGCCGCGCCCGAGCAGCTGTCGGGCACCCACGGCGCGCACCTCGCGGTGAGCGGCGTGACCTGCGCCGACTGCCACGCGCCGGTGGTGAACGCGACCGACGGGATCGCGACCCCGGCGCTGCACGTGAACGGCGGGCTCGATGTCGACCTGGCGAGCACCGGGTGGGACGCCGCGGCCGAGACCTGCGTGACCTCGTGCCACGGGGTCGACCACGACGGCACCACCTGGAGCGGGTACCACACCCCGGGGTACGACGACCCGCTCGTGCACGGCCAAGACGCCCTGTTCCGGCTCGACACCTGCGCCGACGCCGGTTGCCACGGCGCCGACCTCCGCGGGGCGACCGGCGACAGCTGCGACGACTGCCACACCGCCGGCTGGCGCAGCGACTGCACCTACTGCCACGGCGGTTCGGGCGGCGACACCCGCGGCGCCCCGCCCGAAGACGTGGACAACGTGACCAGCGAGGCCGCGATCAGCTTCGACGGCCACCCCGAGCACACCGACGCCGACGAGCACCCGCTGTACGCGTGTGACACCTGCCACCAAGGCGCGCTCGCGTACGCCGACGCGGTCACCGACCCTGGCCACTGGCTCGTGTCCGACGCCACCACCACCAAGGCCGAGGTGAAGTTCGCCGGCATCGCGCTCGGCGGCACCTACACCGCGGGGAGCTGCGCCAACGACTACTGCCACGGCGACGGCCAGGTCAACGGCACGATCACCGACAGCGACACCGCGCTGACCTGCGACGGGTGCCACTCGTACGCCACCGACCGCGGCGCGATGTCCGGCACCCACGAGCTGCACCTCGGCGAGTCCGGCGTGACCTGCGCCGACTGCCACACCGACGTGAACAGCTCCGGCGCGATCACCACGCCCACCAAACACGTGAACAAGGTGGTGGACCTCGACCAGGTGAAGACCGGGTGGACCTCGACCACCTCGAGCTGCACCATCACCTGCCACACCCACCCGCACGCCGCCACGCCGTGGACCGGCGGCCACCCGCCCGGGTTCGACGCGCCCGAGGTGCACGGCCCGGTGGCGCTGACCAAGGGGCAAGACTGCGCGACCTCCGGCTGCCACGGCACCGACCTCGGCGGCGGCTCGTCGGGGGTCGGCTGCGACGACTGCCACACCGCCGGGTGGCGCTCGGACTGCACGTACTGCCACGGCGGGCAGTCCGGCGATCTGGACGGTCTGCCGCCCGAGGACCTCGACAACGTCACGAACGAGGACCAGATCTCGTTCATGGCCCACCCGGAGCACCACGACAACGACGACCACAAGTCGTACGACTGCGACCAGTGCCACGGGGCCGTGTCGCTCACGTACACCGACGCGTTCACCGACCCGGGCCACTGGTGGACCAGCGAGCTGTCCCCCGGGGTGGCGGACATCGACCTGACCGACGGCCTGTCGCCGGCGGGGACCTACACCGCCACCACCGGCACCTGCGCGAGCATGTACTGCCACGGCGACGGCAACAAGACGCTGAAGTCGCAGACCGACAGCGCGAACGGGCTCGCGTGCAACAGCTGCCACCCGAGCAACGTCGCGGGCTCGATGTCCGGCGACCACGACGAGCACGAGGACGAGCCGTGCAGCGACTGCCACGTGACCGTGGTGTCGAGCGCCGAGGCGATCATCGACGCCGACCTGCACGTGGACGGGATCAAGCAGGCGGTGCCAGCGGCGGCCACCAACATCACCTTCACCAAGTCCGGCTCGACCATCACCTGCTCGGGCGGGAAGTGTCACGGCCAGGACCACAGCCACAACAGTGACAAATGGTGATCGGCCTGTGGTTGGCGTGCTCCGGCGACGACGACAAGCCGCCGCCCTCCCCCGAAGGGGACGCGGACACCGACGTCGACACCGACACCGATTGCCCGACCGACCTCGACGCGGGCGACGCAGTCCCGTTCGTGGTCGCCGGGAACACCGCCGGGGCCGGGGCCGCCGCGGTCGGGAGC
>JBEBJC010000420.1:0-6932 GCA_040080105.1 Myxococcota bacterium | reverse complement strand
CCCTCCCAGAAGCTGTCGGTGCCGATCAGCACCGCGCGCCGGTTCTCGCGGAACCGCTCCAGGATCACCGAGCGTCCGCCCTCGCCCTGGACCAACACCGGCCGCTCGCCCGCGCCGGCCCGCACCGCGGCGGCGTACGCCCGGACCGCGGCGTAGCTCGTGCACAACACGAACGCGCCGCCGTCCGCGGCCAGCACCGCGTCGACCACCGCCCGCCCGCTCTGCTCGAGGAACCGCGGGTCGTCGGGCGGCGGCAGATCGCGCGGGAGCGCCAACACCGCCTGCGCCGCGTGGTCGAACGGGGACGGGTACACGACCTCGACCGCCGCGAGCCCCGGCGGCAGCCCGATCCGGCGCGCCAGGTGGTCGAACCGTCCGGCGACGGTCAGCGTGGCCGACGTGCAGGCGGTGCCCGGGAACTTCGCCCACAACACCCGCTCGAGCACCGGCCCCACCTCGATCGGCGCGGCCGACACCGCGACCGTCCGCTCGCCCGCGCGGGTCCGCTCCGGCTCGAACCACCGGCACCGCCCGGGGGGAGGCTCGAGGAACTCCCCCACCGCGGCCGCCTGCTCGGTGAGGCGCTTGCGCGCGCGCCGGAGGTCGAGCAACGGCTGGACCTGGTCCTCGGGCAAGGTGACGTCCTGGAACAGGGCCTCGACCGCGTCGATCGCCTCCGACGCTTGGTGCAGCGACGACTCGAGCTGGCGCAGGATCGGCGCCACGTCGAGGTTCCACTGGTCGGTGCCCTCCAGCGACGGGGTGACCCGCACCGCCTCCTGCCGGGGCACCACCACCTCGGCGAGCTGGGACAGCGACAGCTCCGCCCCCGCCGCGGCGTGGTCACACGCCGCCTCCGCGACCGCCGCCGCCTGCGCGAGCCGCCCGCGCGCCCCGGGCCCGAGGGTGCCGGTGGGGTTGGACTGCTGCTGCACCAGCCGCGCGAGCGCGCCCGAGCGGCGGCGGCCGCTCAGCGCCCCGCTGACCGCTCGCCGGACCCCGCTCGCGGCGAGCCGGGCCGAGGCGACCCCGGTCGCGGCGTCCTCCACGTGGTGCGCCTCGTCGAGCACGATCCGCTCGTACTTCGGCAGGAACCCGCGCCCCGCGTCCTCGACCACCGCGAGGTCCGACAGCAGCAGCGCGTGGTTCACCACGATCAGGTGGGCGGCCGACGCGGTCCGGCGGGCCCGGTAGTAGTGGCACTCGAGGTACTGCGGACACCGCACCGACAGCGTGAGCTCGCTCTCCGACTGCACCATCTCCCACCGGGCGGGGTCGACGGTGAACGGCAGGTCGGACCGCGCGCCGGTGGGGCTGCCGTCCGACCACGCCCGGAGCGCCTCGAGCTCGGCCCGGTCTACGTCGACCGCCTCGTCGGCGAGCAGCCCCAGCCGCCGGCGGCACGTGTAGTTCGCCCGGCCCTGCAGCACCGCGGTGCGCACGTCGAGGCCGCCCGCGCGCAACATCGGCAGGTCGCTGGTCACGAGCTGGCCCTGCAGCGCGCGGGTGTAGGTGCTCACCGCGACCTTCGCGTCGTTCGCCATCGCCCACAACGCGGCCGGCACGAGGTACGCGAGGCTCTTGCCGGTGCCGGTCCCCGCCTCGCACAGCAGCGGCCGGTCGTCGTCGAGCGCGCGCGCCACCTGGCGCGCCATCTCGAGCTGCTGCGGTCGCGGCTCCCACCCGGGCAGCGCCCGGGGCAGCGACACGGTGAAGAACGCCTCCAGCGCGTCGTCGTCGACCGGGACCCGCCGCGGGGCGAACGGCTCCACCACCCAGTTCGACCGGGTGACCGCCGAGTCGACGATCACCACGCCGACTCCGTTCTGGCCGTACAGGTGGGCGAGCTGGAGATCGGGCTCGCTCGGCCGCAGGTCGCCCGACGGGTGGTTGTGGATCACCACCTGGCCTGCCCGCGGGCGATCGAGCAACGCGGGGACCGAGTCCTCGGTGCCCCGGCAGGTCACGGTGACCGCGGTCACCGCGCTCCCCTCCACGTCGCCGATCGCGAACACCTCGACCCCGCCGGCGTCGCGGATCGCCTGCCGCAAGGTCTCGGCTGCGGCGGGCTGGAACCGGCTCGAGGACATCGCCGGCTCGTAACGCGTTACGACCGCCGGCCTGTGGAGGGGTCCGTGTCGAGCGATCCGGCCGTGGAGCCGAGGCCGTCGAGTAGGGAGGCGTTCGAGCTGCACCTGCCGCGCAACGCGTTCGGTCCGCGCGAGATCGCGCGGGCAGGCGACGTGTGGCGCCTGTTCCAGGACGCCGCGGTGATCGGCTCGTCGCGCCGCGGCTGGCCCCCCACCCGGTACCGCGACGAGGCGTGTGCGTTCATCGTCCGGTCGATGGTGGTGGTCCACCGGGGCCCGACCGCGTTCGGAGACCGGCTCGCGGTGTCGACCTGGGTGTCGTCGTTCAAGCGGGAGATGATGTCCGACCGGCAGATCCGGGTCGAGGGCCCGTCGGGCCCGGTGGCGGCGGCGACCCAGCGGTGGGTGCACGTGGCGCTGCCGAACCTCAAGCCGTCGCGGGCGGCGCCGAGCCTGGTCCGAGCGTTCGGGGTGGTCCAGCCGGAGGGGGAGGCGGACGTGACGCTGCCCGAGCACGTCGCCGTCGCCGAGGCGGAGGAGCACGGGTTCACCTTCCGCGCGTGGCACACCTGGATGGACCCGCTCGCCCACGGCAACCACCCGGCCTACGTCGACTGGGCCGACGAGGCGCTCGCGAACCACGCGGTGGCCCGCGGCGTCGACCCCCAGGGCCTGGTGCCGGTGGCGGAGGAGATGACCTGGCGGTCGGGGGTGGTCGCGCCGGAGGAGGTCACGCTGCGCGGGCGGCCGGTCGGGCGCGCCGGCGACGCGGTGGTGTTCACCTACCGCACCACCGGGGCCGACGGCCGGGTGTGCGCGGAGGGGACCACGGTCCGCCGACACCGCGACCTCGACCTGGCCGACCACCTGCTCGGTCCCGCGAACGGGTGATGGTTCGGCCCCTCGCCGCGAGATAGGCGGCCGATTGGGGGGAATCCATGGGTCTTCTGGACACGTGGGGTTTGATGTGGGGGTGCTTGTCGGACGACCTGTCCCGAACCCGGGCCGCGTTGACCGAGAGCGGCATGGCGGTGATCGACGTGACCCGGGTCGAGCGCGACGACGGGGGAGTGGAGCTGCACTACGCAGGGGTGCGCGCCGCGAGGTTCTGCACCGGGGTGAGCCAACTCGAGGTGCGGTCGTCGGGGTGCCGCGAGTGGTCGTCGTCGATCCCGGGGGAGGTCTGCGTGCCCGTCGGCGACCCGCGCGAGCGGGCGTGGCGGTGCGAGCGGTTCGGCGACGCCGGCGCGTGTGCGTCGTTGTCGCACCGCTAGGCGCCCCACTCGCCGCGGGCCGCGAGCACGATCGCGGTCCGCAGCGACAAGTCGCCCGGCTTGACCTCGCCCACCGCGAGCTGCTCGACCCGCGCGAGCCGCTCGGTGAGGTCGCCCAGGCGGGCGCCGATCCAGTCGAGCGACCGGCGGAGGAGCTTCGTGCCGATCGCGGGCTTGCGGGCGATGATCTCGTCGAACCGGTCCCGGGTGAGCCGCAGCAGTGACACCGGCTCGAGTGCCACCACCGCCGCGGTGCGGGTGGTGGCGGGCCCGGCCAGGCACAGCTCTCCGAACGAGCCGCCGGGGCCGATCTCGGTCAGCGCGGTGCCGTGTCGGGTCACCCGGACCCGCCCCTCGAGCACCACGTAGAACGCGTCGGCGGGCGCCCCGGCCTCGAACAGCACCTGGCCCCGGTCGAGCGAAACCGGGTCGAGGTACGGGGCGGTCAGCAGGCGCTCGGGCTCGGTCAGCTCCGCGAACACCGCGGTCTGCGCGAGCGCGGCCGCCACTGCGTCGAGCGCGGCGGGGGCTGCGTTCGACGCCACGGTGGCCACCACCACCGCGACGTCGCGGGTCGTCCCGCTCCCCACCGCGCGCTCGACCAGCGCCTCGGCGGCCGCTTCGGCGTCGGGCCGGCCGAGGGCGTCCACCAGCTCGGCGTCGTCCAGCGCAGCGTGGGCGCCGGAGGTGGTCACCAGCAACACGTCGCCGTCGGCGAGCCGCACGGTGGAGAAGTCGACGTCGATGTCGGCCTCACCGGCCCCGAGCGCCTGGTACAGCTTGTCGCGCAGCGCTGACGACCGGTACGCGTCGGCCGACATCACCCCTTGTTTGACCCGCACCATCCCCAAGGTGTGGTCCTCGGTGAGCGCGCGCAGCCGCCCGTCGCGGAGCAGGTACGTCCGGGTCGCGCCGACGTGCGCGATGTGGGCGTGCTCCCCCGACACCACCACCACCTCGAGCGAGGTGCCGGTGCCCGGGGCCGCTCCGGCGCCGATCTCGGCGTGGATCTCCTCGAACAGCCGCTCCAACGTGCGCCCGAGCGCGAGCCGCGCCCCGCTCTGGCGGTCGGTCTCGGTCGCGCGGGCGAGCTTCTCCAGGATCGGTGCGCGGCGCTCGACCGCGTGCACCGCGAGGGCCGCGGCCGCCGCCCCGCCCGCCCCCAACCCGTCGGCTGCGATCAACGTCTGGGGGTGGTCGAGCACCTTCACCACGTCGTCGGCGCCGCGAGCCCTGGTCGCGGCCTGGCGGATCCCGGTCGCCATGGGTCACAGCACGAAGTTGTTGAAGAACGCGACCAGGACGCCGAGGATCGAGATCCCCGCGATCAACCCGGAGGCGACCGCGATCAGGTATTGCTCGGCCGACTTCGGGGACTGCCGGGTCCACAGCCACGCCGCGAGCGCGCCCAAGAACATCGACAGCGGGTACTGGAACGGCAGGATCATCCCGAGGCCGAGCCCGGTGGCGGACGGGAGGAACGCCCGCACCTTCGGCAGCGCGAGCTCGAGCACCACCAACACCACGCCGATCGCGAGGCCGAGCCCGATCGCGTTCTGGTACACCGGGTGCAGGTTCTCGATCCCGAGCGAGAACACCTCGGCCACCGCCTTCCACGACTGGGCGGCCGGCGCGGGGAACCGGGGCGGGAGGTCTCCCACGCCGTTGAGGAACGTCGCGTCGGGCACCAACATCCGGAACCCGACCACGGTGGCGAGGGTGCCGCTGATCGCGCCGAACAGCTGGGCGAGGAACTGGCGCCGCGGGTTCGCGCCGAGCAGGTACCCGCTCTTCAGGTCGTTCAGCAGGTCGGCCGACGAGGACGCCGAGCTGGCGGTGATCGCGGCGGTCATCAGGTTCGCGGTCGCGGACTGCGGGATCAGGATCCCGTAGGTGAGCTGCATGATCTTGCCCATCCCGCCGATCGGCGTGATGTCGGACTCGCCGGTCGCCCGCGCCGCCACCAGGCACAGGGCGAAGGTCAGGATCACCGCGAGCACGCCGTAGTACACCGGGACGTGGAACTGCCACGAGGCGATCCCGGTCACTCCGGCGCCGCCCACCGCCACCCCCGCTGCGAACCACGAGGTCGGCACCTCGGTCGCGAGCACCCGGTCGTCTTCGGCCACCGAGCCGCCGAACAGCCCGGAGAACGCCCGACCGATCGTGCGCCACTGCAGGGCGAACTGCATCAGCGAGCTCGACACCATGATCGGCACCCCGAGCCAGATCCCGATCTCCTTCCACGCCCGGTGGGGGGCGCTGGTGGCGAGCATGTCGTTGCCGGTCGCGAGGCTGGTCCAGTGCTGCTCCGCGCCGTACGGGCCCACGACGTAGGCGAGGAGCAGCCCGGCGGCGAGCATCGACACCGCGATCCGCAGCCCGACGATCATCCCCGCGGCGATCATCACCGGGTTCAGATCGAGCGCCATCGTCCAGTTCGACGGCTTGTTCGCGACCGCCACGCCGTCCTCGAGGTGGGTGCCGCGGGCGGGCAGCCAGTCGAAGATCGGCACGCTGGCGGGGATCAGCCCCTCCTGCCCCTCGGACAGGGTGAGCGCGTCGGCGAGCCGCGACAGGCCCAACCGGCGGAGGACCTCGAGCACCCGCAGGTCGATCACCAGCGGGAACAGCGCCCCGACCGCGCCGGTGACCAGCAGCGCCCGGGCCTGCCTCAGCGCGGAGTCCCCCTGGGAGTACAGCGACTGCAGCGTGACCGCCGCGGCGGTGCCCGACGGGAACTTCAGCCGCTCGTTGTTGATCAACGTGCGCTTCATCGGCACCGCGACCGAGATCCCGAGCACCGCGAGGAACCCGGTCCACAACATCAGCACGCCGAACGACAGGTGCTGGCCCTGCGGGTTGTCGTCGGTCGCCGACAACATCAGCAGCGCGGCCACCGCCGAGATCATCGTGCTGCCGGTCGAGTAGCCCGCGGCCGACGCGGTCGACTGCATGCAGTTCGTCTCGAGGATCGTGAGCGGGGTCTTCGCCAGCCCGACCCGGAGCAGCCCGTTCCACAGCGCGTACGACAAGATGCATGCGGTGATCGCGACGCCGAGGCCCCAGCCGGTCATCAACCCGACGTACAGGTTGGTGAACGCCAGCACGAACCCGAGCGCCGAGCCGACCAGCACCGCGCGCACGGTGAGCTGCGGAACGTCGTCGCCGCGGTACACGCGCTCGTACCACTCCGCCTCGCCCATCTCCTGGACCTGCTCCGGGGTCAGGTCGAGCGGGCGGCTGCGCTCCAGCTCGGCCGGGGTGGACGGGGGGGACTGGAACAGCGCCATCGGAACCTCGCGATCGACCCCTCAGTGCGGGCCGGACCCCGCCCGGTAACCCACCGCGCCACCTCCCGCGTCGCGGGCCCACACTTCCTCGACCGCAGCCCCGTCGGCGGTGACCGTCAGCGCGACGTGGTGCCGCTCGCGCTCGCGCGCCGGGCCACGCCACCGAGGAACCCGCGCGGCGTTCACGTACGCCACGCCGTCGCGCCCGACCGACCACCGCCGATCGTGGCCCTGGTGGTGCAGGTGCCCAGCCACGACCGCGACCACCTCGCGCC
>JBEBJC010000419.1:0-6940 GCA_040080105.1 Myxococcota bacterium | reverse complement strand
CCTCGATCGGTCTGAGCCGCGCTTCCGTTCAACAGCGTCGATCGGTCTCAGCCGCGAACTGCACCACCTCCGACGCGGTTCCACACCCCCGCCGACACTCCTTCCGAGAGGAGCTCGGCTGCGTACTGCCTCACGACCCGGAGCAACGAGTATCGCCCCTGATCGCCATCGAACCGCAGCAGGCTCGCGTCGCACATCTCCTGCAGCACGTCGATAGGCCAGATCCCAGGTGCGACCTGCGACAGATCGAGGATCGCCATGGCGGCCTCGACGGAGAAGCTGCCCTCGAACACCGAGAGCTGAGCGAGGGCTGTGCGCGTCGACAGAGCCGCGATCGCAAGCGAGGCGTCGAGGGAGGAGCGTACGCTGCGGTGTTCCTCCCCCTGGCCGCGCGAGAGCAGCGCGAGGCTCGATGTGAGCTGCGAGCGGATCTGTGCGATCGACAGCGCCCGGGTTCGTGCCGCTGCGAGCTCGATGGCCAGAGGAAGGCCGTCGAACGCACGCACCAGCGCAAGGACATCGTCTTGCTCGTTCGGACGGATGGGGCGATCGGCACGATCCGCAAACAGCTCGGTGGCATCTGCGTCGCAAAGCGGCGGTACGACGAGATCGTGTGCGCCGCGGATGTGCAGCCGCACGCGGCTCGTCGCCAGGACGTGCAGCGTGGGAGCAGCGGCCAACCACTCGCTGATCTCTTCGGCTGCGCCCTCGATCTGCTCGAGGTTGTCGAGCAGCAGCCACAGGTTGCTCTCCGCTGCGAGGAAGCGCCGCAGCGTGCCCGAGGGATCATCGTTGGACAGCTGCAGCTGCAGGGCGTGCGCGGTCATCACGCAGAAAGAGGCGCGGTCGCGCGCGCGAGACGATGGCACAAAGGCCACCTGCGCACCCCCCTCGGCGAGGGTCCGGCCGGCCGCGAGCGCAAGACGGCTCTTGCCGATCCCCCCTGGCCCGAGGAGCGTAATCGCGCGCGCTCCCCCCGAGAACTGCTGTATGACTGAGGAGAGCTCGCGCTCGCGCCCGAAGCAGCGGTCGAGCTCGGCAGGCAGCGGCGGAAGGGAGAACGACGGCGGCGAGGTCACAGCCTCGTTCGGTGGTAGCTCGGAGGGCTCGATCCGATATCCGTTGGCCGTCGTCAGGAGGAAGCGTGGCTTGCTCGGATCGGGCTCGAGCTTGCGACGGATCCTCAGCACCATGCTCTCGAGCGCGCGTCCGAGCGATGTGCCCCAAATCTTGCGCTGCAGCACGTCGCGAGAGAGCGATGCGCCGCCGGCAGCGAGCAGCGCAGCGACGACCTCGACCTCTCGTCCGCTGAGCGCGATCTGTTGCTCACCGTCTTCGATACGCTGGCGATCGAGGTCGAGGGTGCGGGTCCCGAAGTGGTATCGACGGGAGGGCAGGGGAGGATCGGACACCGCCGGCGGCTGCGCATCGGGCGGCCCATGGAGCACGAGACGGTAGCCCGTGCCGTGCACGGTGAGGATGAGCTCGGGATTCGACGGGTCGTCTTCGATCTTCGCGCGCAGCCGCCGGACCGTCGTGTCGGCCGCGCGGCTGAGCGACTGCTCGCTGTAGCCCCAGACCTTGGCGAGCAGCTCGTCGCGTGACACCGTACGCCCGGCCGACAACAGGTAGCGCAGCACGGCGGCTTCGAGCGTGGTGAGGAGGAGGCGGGTCTCCCCCCGCTCGACTGCGCAACGTTCGAAGTCCACACGCACGGAACCGAGCGAGAGCACGTTCATCGTCGTCGCATCATGTCACACGGCGCAACCGAGCTGCGATTGGTGGGTGGGTACTTCCCCGAGGCAGGGGGACCGATGGGAAAGACTCATCAGCACGCACCATCGACACCGACACCGCGCACCGCGATGTCTGGGCCGACCCTCGATCCCGCTTCCAACAGCGATCAGATGGACGCGCACCGCTCGACCTCCACGAGCTCCGCGACCGCGACGCCCACCCCGACGCTGCTCGAGCTCGCCGCGCGCGAATGGGACGAAGCGCGCGCTTTATCAGAGCCGCTCGGGACTGCTTGGAGCGAAGCGGGCGACGCGCTGCTGTTTCCGAGCAACTACCGCGCGCTGTCCTCGGCCTCGGTGGCCGCACGGATGGCTCTCGAAGGGATGGCGAGCCACCAGCGCGAGGCGCGCGCCTATCACCTCGGCGTCGATCCTGCTCAGAGCACGGACAACGAGCGCGTGCGGCGCGAAGGGCAGCAGAAGCTCGCGGAGTCTCTCGACGCGCAGCGGCCGCAGTGGAACACGAAGGTCGAGCAAACGCCGCTCGGCGCTACCAACCTCATCCCTCCTGGCGCGCTCGAGTCGATCGACGCGATCTTCACGCGTGTCAGTGAAGGCGCCTGGCAGCTCGCCTTCGACGCCGAGCGTATCCGCCTTCTCGCGACTGCCATCTCCCCCATCCGCCCGCCATTCGCTCCGGAAGGTCTCGATCCCCTGCGGGAGTACAATGCGGACAACCCCGCGATGGCTGCCGTCTCGAACCTGCTGCTCGCGATGCGGGGGCGCTTTGGGCACGAGTGGCTGTTTCTGTTCGAAGAGTCGAAGCGCGCGGGCCTGCCCGCTTGGGCGGCCTCCGACATCGGCAACGAGATCGCAGGGGCTGCCACTTACGAGGCAAACCTGCAGGACCAGGGCAAGCTCACCATCGATCCGGACAAGATCGACCGGCTCGCGCGGAGCGTCCGACGCGCGGCCGATGGGTGGGGGACAAAAGAGTCGCAGCTGACGATCGCCGAGATTCGCAACCTCGCGAGGCCCGAGCGAGAAGAGCTCGAGCGGATCTACATGATCCGCTACGGCATCCCGCTCGTCGTGCAGCTCGATCTCGAGCTCGGCGGCGAGGACGACGACGAGGTGTTCGGCTCGCTCTCGGGCGATCCCGTGCGTGCAGCCATCGCTGCCCTCGAGAACCGCATCGACGACGGGATCTGCGATCCGGACGAGATCGTGGCAGTGCTGCGGCAAATTCCGGTCTCCGAGCGCGGCCGCTTCCAGCAGATGCGCAAGAGCGATCCGAAGCTGATGGACATCGAGCGGCGGATCCACGAGGCGCGCTATCGCAACGACAGCGCGCTGACGCGGGACGACGATCGGCGCGATCGAGAGATGCTCGACGCGTGGTTCGGCGCAGGTCGCGCCAAAGCAGAGGCCATCTCGCTCGAAGAGAGCGCGATCGACGCGCACCACTTCGACCAGGGCGACCATCTGCAGGCGTCCTTGACCGCAAAGCACGTGCAAGTCGGCGACCATCGCGTGCCGGCAGCCGACATGAAGCGCCTCATCGCCGCGCTCGACCAGAGCGAGGATCCGCGCACGCTCGAGGCCGCCTTCAATCAGAGCCACCCCTATACGCTGCGCCAGTGGATTGCTCAGTGCGGCGAGCGAGCGCAGCAGGATCTCGCGTATGCGCTGCTCGACAAGACGAAAGAGCAGGTCGAACAGCACGAGCGCAGCGCGGAAGAGATCGCTGCGCGCGTGATCGCTGGCAGCGGTGACGAGGTGCTCGCAGCGCTCTCGGATCCCGATCTGTCCTCGAGCGATCCGAAACGTGGTCAAGCGGCGGTGAAGCGGCGCGAGGAGGCCAACGAGGTCTTCGCGAAGCGCTATGGGCATCCCTGGGAGAAGGTCGGAGGCGAGGCTGGCAAAGACGCGATGTCCGGCCACCTGAAGCGGCGCTTCGACGACGACGAGGAGGATCAGGCCCTCCACGTGCTGAAGAGCGGCAGGAAGTCAGACGCCATCGCGGCTTGGCAGGCGATCTACATTCGGGGGACAGACGAGAGCGCGCTCAAAGAGATCTTCCGCGGCAAGAGCAAGTCCGAGATGGACGCGCTGCGCCGCGACTACTACCTCTACGCGGGGCGCAGCCTCGACTGGGATGTCGACGACGAGACCTGGGATGGAGGCGAAGACGCCTTCGATCTCGAGACGCTCATGCTCGGCGAGCCCGAGACCGAAGAGGAGATGCGTGAATACGCGAAGAAGCGCCAAGAGCGCTATCGCGGCGGCGGCACCGGGCAAACGATCACCGACGGGGTCGAAGAGAACCTGTTCTACGGCCACTCGGGCCAGGATGCCGATCGTCAGTACCAGATGATCGAGTCGCTCTTCGATCCGGCGACCGGCAAGCTGCGACCAGGTGTCGATCCCGCGGCGCTGCGCCGCGTCTACGGCTGGCACACCGGGGCCATCGAGGACCACCAGGCCGCAAAGTCGATGGTGATCAACGCCATCGCGCGCGGGGTCGAGATCGTGGTCGCAGCGCTCGCGACGGTGCTCTCTGGAGGAGGCGCTGCACCTTGGCTCGTCGCAGCGCTCGCAGCGGTCGCGGGTGTCGCGACGAAGGCTGCCTTGTCGGGCCCCTCGACGACGCTGGCGACGGTGGGTGTCGATGTCGTGGTCGGGCTCGCGAGCGTAGCGATGGCGGGGATCGGCGCGCGGCTCCTCGCGGGCGGCAAGGATGCCGGACAGGGCGTGCGCTCCATCGCGGTGATGTCCGAGGAAGCGGCTGCGGTCGGCGGGGCGGTCTTCCGCGAGCAGGTGATCCGCAAGGCGGTCGCGCTGATGGTCGAGAATGCTGGCAACGGCGCTGTCCAGCAGGCGCTCTCGGACGGCACCTGGGACAAGGGGCTCTCTGCAGGCTTCCTCGCCGTCTTCACTGCGGCCCTGCGCGACGCGGGCGTCTCGCTCGTCACGCTCGACCTCGCCCCGCAGGCGTTCCAGAGCAAGGCGGGGAACTTCCTCTTGCAGACCGGCACGCAATGGATCGTGCAGGGCTCTGCAGACGTCGAGGCGACCTCCTTCGTCGTTCACTCTGTCCTGCGCGCAGGCGCAACGGTCGCCCAGTGGTCGACCGATCGGCGAGCCGCCGAGCACCAGGCGCGGCTCGAGGGCGCGCGCAAGCAGGCCGCCGAGATGCACACCGACGCGAAGGTGCGCGTCAAGGATGCCATGCGCGCCGAGCTCGAGCGGCAGCTCGCCAACCCGAACCTGTCAGAGACCGCGAAAGAGCGTCTGCGCGCGTGGGTGGATCACTACGAGGTGCGCGATCTCGCGTATGACACCTCGTCTGGCGCTGCAGCACCAGATGCCGTCGACACCGCGAGCGCCCCTGCGGCCACTGCCACGTCGAAAGGCTCTTCTACGGCGAAGCCCAGCAGCTGCTTCGTACCGGGCACACCCGTGCACACGCCCGAAGGGACACGCGCCATCGAAGCGCTGCAACGCGGCGATCGCGTGATCGCGCTGCGTGCGACGCCGCAGGGGATCATCGCCAAGGAGTGTTCCATCCTCGACCTCCTCGTCCGGCAGGTCCCCAACCTCTTGAAGATCACGATCAGCGGCACGCTCATCGAGGTCAGCCCCGAGCACCCCTTCTGGGTGCCCGGCTCGGGCTGGGTCGAGGCGGGCGAGCTCTCCGTCGGCAATACCCTTCTGTCCATCAGGGGAGAGATGCTCGAGATCGAGCAGATCGAGCGGGTCGAGGGTCGATTTACCGTGCACAACATCGAGGTCGACGAGCTCCACACCTACTGCGTAGGGGGCCTCGGTGTGCTCGTCCACAATAAGGCGTGGGCCGCAAACACCCACACCCAAGCCCTAAGCAACCTCGACCGCGCGAAGAAACTCCCGACGACTCATCCTGATCAGGCAGAAATCCTCGAGAAGGCTCTGCAGCACGAGCGCATGGCGCTCGAGGCAGAAGAGACCGATCAGCCCACCCCTGCCGCGATGCAAGACGCCATCACGTCGCTCGGGAGTCATATCGAGCAGGTAGAGCAGATCGTCGCGCTCCCTGCGAATGTCAAGCAGCTGAAGGCCGAACTTCTGGTCGCGAAGAGTGATGCCATGGCCCTGCCGAACATGCACCGCTACCTCGTGGTCGAGGTGACGAACATTGAGGGAAGCCTGAACGCGCTCGAGGCACTCGCTCATTCTGGAGACCTGTCGCTGGTCGACGACTACCAGGAGCAGAAGAAGAACTATTTGGCAATCCGGAACACCATCACGTCGCTCATGCCGAAGCCTTCCGCGCCACCTTCACCTCTGGCGCGCTGGCTCGAGAAGGCGAGGTGGGACCCGCATGACGGTAAGCACACGAGGGCAAGGACCGAGGATGAAGCAAAACAGATGAGCACGCCGACCGACAGAGAAAGAGACCCCCCGGGCCAGTACCTGCCCGGCATCGACAACCGCGCGCTCGAACTCGAGGCGCTGCAGAAGGGAAAGGTCATCCGCGGATTTCCGAATGGCACCGAAGGCACGGTGTACGTCGTCCACACGTTTAACGATTACATCGGCTACTCCCTTGGAGAGCTAGTCAAAAGCATTCGCGCCGAGATCAGCGGAGGCATCAACGCTCCCTCGTACCACGGACATCCGCGCAAGTTCTGAACTTGCTCGGAAAGCTCGCCCGCTGAGAAGCTCGCTTGCATTGGGAGGCAGCAGGGGCCTCAGGAGCGGCGCCGTGGCGCGATGCGCACCGGCCTGAAGCAGACCCTGCGGCCGTCCGCGGGGCGCTGGCGTGACGTACGATGGGTTCCGGTTCAACGTCACCGGTCGCCTCGCCGGAAGGCCCTACGTGGCCTTCGGGCTCGACGTCGCCTACGGCGATGTGCGGAGCGCGCTGCTGAGCGACAACTATTTCTCCCCATCCGCGACAACTAGAACGCCCCATCTGAACGCGGCCGGGTAGCCGTGGCGGCGGAGGTCGCCGCGGTGGTGACGGACGCGCAGGTGAGGAAGCTCATGAGCGAGCTCAGTAAGCACGGAAAAATCGGCCTCGCAGCAATGAAGGCCGGCATGGACAGGAAGACGGCGCGCAAGCACCGTGACGTTGGGTGTGTCCCGTCGGACGAGCCGAAGGTGAGGACGTGGAAGACGCGGGCGGACCCGTTCGCGGCGGACTGGTCGGACATCGAGGC
>JBEBJC010000418.1:0-6943 GCA_040080105.1 Myxococcota bacterium | reverse complement strand
CACCGTGTCGAGGTGCACGTGGCGGACCCGGTACACCACGGCGAGCCCGCCTTCGCCGATCTTCGCCTCCACCACGTATCGCTCGACCCGCTCCCCGACGGCGAGCAGCCCGGTCGGCTCGGCCTCCGGAGGGGGCGTCACCACGCCACCGCGAGCGCGATCCCGCTCGCCAGGCACACCGCAGCCGCCCCGCCGCTGGTCAGCGCGAGGCCGTTGGTGCGGGCCCGCAGCCCGTCGAGCTCCGCGTCCGGGACGGGGCGGTCGAGGTCGAGGTACCGGGCGCGCCCGGCGAGGGACAGCCCCCAGGTGGTCACCGCGACCCCGCCGGCGGCGGCGGTGGTCCACGCGAGCGCGGTCCGGCCTCGGCGCTCGGGCGGCTCCACCGACGGCGCGGCCGGGTACAGGTCGGCCGCGCCGCCCGCCCACACGTACGCCGCCCCGCCCACGGTCCCGTCGGCGTGGAACCACTGCAACACCACCGGCAGACCGGCCGGGCGCTCGGTCGCGCGGGCGCCGTCGACCGCGAGCCACCCTTCGGCGGGGGCGGGGAGGGGCTCGGTGGGGACGTCTCCGACCGACAGCGCGCCCCACGCCTCGCCGACGGCCGGGAACCGCTCCGACGGCGGCGGGCGAGACGGATCGGTGCGTCGGGCCGCTGCGAACGCCGCGGCCGCGGACGGGTCACGCCGACCGAACGCCCGCAGCCCCACGACCTCGTGCACCGCCGCCGCGAGCGCGGGATCGATCGGGGCCTCCACACACGGGAGCTCGGTCAGCGCTCGCTCCACCGCCACGTCGAACGCGGGGACGTCGAGCACTGCGAGCGCTCGGTCGGCGGCTTCCAGCGCCTCCTGCAGCGCCCGTGGATCGCCGCGCTCACACGCGGCGCTCGCCGTGCGCACCAGGTGCAGTCCCCACATGAGAACAGGTTACCCCAGGCGCCGAGCGTCGGGGGGTCGGGTGTACGGGCTACTGTTCGCGTTCGTCGGGTGTCGCGCGGAGGAGTCGGCCCCCGCCGACTCGACCCTGCCGGTCGATCCCCCCCCGTGCCCGACGTTCGCGCCGGCCGAGGCGGTGGGCGCGGTCGACACCCCCGACGCCACCGAGATCTCCGGCCTCGTGTGGTGGGACGGCGTGTTGTGGGCGGTCGACGACAGCCAGAGCGTGTTGTGGGCGTTCGACGAGACCGGCGCCTCGCTGGCCGCGGTCCCGCTCGATCCGTCGGTCCGGGTGGTCGACGCCGAGGACCTCGCGCGGGTCGGCGACGAGCTCGTGATCGCCGACGTGGGCGACAACCTCGCCGCGCGGGTGCGGATCGAGCTGGTGGGGTTCACCCGCCCCCCGACCGACGGCTCCGCGGACGTGTGGCCCCCGACGACCCGCGCGATCGGGCATTGGCCCGACGGGGCGCGCGACTGCGAGACGATCCTGGCGGACCCGGTGTCGGGGGACGTGCTGCTGGTCGAGAAGGCGTTCGACGGCGTGTCGTCGGTGATGCGGTTCCCGACCCCGTTGGCGGCCGAGTCGACGGGTGAGCTCGTCGCCGAGCTGGCGTTCGGCGAGCCGCCCCTGGACGGCGCCACCACCACCACCGGCGGCGCGATGTCGCCGGCGGGCGACCAGGTGATCGTCCGCACGTACCTCGGCGCGTTCGCCTGGCCGCGGGTGCCGGGCGAGCCGTGGGCCGACACGTTCTCGCGCGACGCGTGTCCGATCCCGCTCGAGGTCGAGCCCCAAGGGGAGTCGATCGCGTGGGCCGACGACGGGCTGTACACGATCAGCGAAGGGGAGCTGCCGACCGTGTGGTTCTACCGCCGCGACGACGGCCGCTGATCAGCAGCGCCGGAGGCCCTTGGCGGCCCCACCGAACAGCTGGCGGCCGGGCCGGAGGTCGTCGGGGCGGAGCGAGAAGCACACCGCGCCGCCCGCCGCCCGCCACGGCGCGTCGGCGGCGACCGGGGTGTCGAGGTAGAACACCAGCGCCTTGCCGGCGTGCTCCGGCGGGGCGGTGACCCGGACCTCGGCCGCGTCGTACACCGCGAACGAGTCCTCGGTCTCGTCGCGCATCGCGTCGGGCTTGTAGCTGGTGACGATCCCTTCGAAGGTGATGGTGTCCACCGCGGGGTCCTCTTTGGGTGCGGGTTCGGGGGCGGGCGGGGCGGCACAGCCGACCGCGGCGAGCAGCGCGACGATCACGGCGCCCTCCAGCCCGAGGTGGTGACCTGCCCGGCGTACTCGCGCCCCACGCGGTGGCGGCCGGTGGGGTTGTAGTGGGGCGAGTTGTACACCGAGTCGTGGATCGCCTGCCGGTTCACCGTCCCGTCGGGGTTCCGGTACTCGGGCCGCGCGGCCGGCAGGTTGGCCCCGATCGCGAACTGCTCGGTCTCGTACCGGACGTCGACCTCCTCGTCGAGGTGACCCTCGCGGGTGGTCGTCTCGGGCCGTCCCCAGTGGTTGAGCTCGTGGAACAGCGTGAGCGCCGCCTGCTCGTTCGACAGGTCGGTGCGGATGCGGATCGTCGACTCCGACGCGAGCGTGTTCCCGCGCAGGCCGAGCAGCTCCTGCTCCTCTCGGTGCCCGTCGTCGTACTCCCACAGGTCGAACGCGGTGTCGAACCGGACGATCGAGATCCGGTCGCGCACGATCTTGCGCAGCGCCTCGGTGCCCGAGCCCTGGTTCAGGATCGCGGACACCGCCTCGACCGTCCAGGTGCCGCCCACCACCGAGGGCGAGGTGGTCGCGGGGACGTCGAGCTCGGGCAAGGTGAGCACCGCGCCTACCCGGATGACGTCGCGCCCGCTCACGCCGCGCGGGTTCGCGGCGCGGATCCGGGTCCAGTAGGTGCCGACGCCGTACGTGGCGCGCGCGATCTCCCACAACGTGTCGCCGCGCGCGACGGTCCAGGTGCCGCCGCCGCGCCGGACCAGCACGTCGTCGCCCACCACCGCGCTCGGTTCGGCCACCGCTCCGCCGGTGTCGTCGACGCCCTCGTCCGGGTGCGCGACCGGCCCGAGCCCGAGCTCGTCCTGGCGTGCCGCGTTGCCCATGTCGCCCTCCGGCCGCTCGTGCCGGGGCGCCTCCTCGACCGCGGGGGTCCGCCCGCCGCTCTCCACGTCGACCGCCGCCACTTGTTGCTGCTTCACCGGAGACTCCGCGTCAGCGACGCCCCAAAAGCATACCGCGCCCCGCTCACCGGTGGTTCGCGACCGTGGGCGGCACCACGTCGCCGCGCGCCTGCAGCTCGATCGCGGCCGGGTGCGCGCGGTAGTGCGCGCGCACCCGCTGGGCGAGCGCCCCCTTCACCGCGTCGGTGATGTCGCCTCCGCCGACGGCCTCCACCAGGCTCCGCACCAGCGCGTCCTGCGGCGGCGGCACCCGGTCGGCCCACTGCGCGAGCAGCGCCGGATCGACCCTCGAGGGGAGCGAGCCCAAGATCCCGAGATCGTTCTGGTCGTGGATCAGCAGGCCGGAGGTGGTGCCTCGGTCGAGCGTGAGGACCTGGAACAGGTACAGCGTGTGGTACTCGCGCTGGCGCCGGTCCGCCCCGTCGGGGACGGGCTGGGGTTGGTGGCGCGCGATCAGCGGGGCGTAGGTGTCGATCGCGGCTCGCTCCACCCGCTCGGCCAGCGCCCGGTCTGCGTCGAAGTCGCCCGTGCCCCACGCCTCCAGGTAGAAGTGGGTCACGCCGCGGGTGCGGCCGACCGCGGGGATCGCGAAGTATCGGTCCCCTTGGGGCTCGGCGACCGCCCACTCGCCCGGGGCGGCCGCCCGCAGCGCGTCGCGGAACGCCAGCGTGTCCGCCGGGTCGGGGTGCGACGGGTTCAGGTCGGCCATCACCCGCCAGTACCCGGCGCCGTCCCGCGTCTCGGTCCAGCTGGTGTGCAGGTGCATCGACGGCGCGAGGGGGTGGCGCGGGTGCACGATCGACGACAGCGCGGTGGCGGACGAGAGGGCGCGCTCGGGCTGGTCGTCGTAGTGGACCTGCGACACGTTGATCGACGCCCGGTCGAACACGGTCCCTCCGCCGGTCCCGAACCTCGCCCCGCCGCCGTGTGCGCCGCCGTCGCGCTCCCACTCGGACGGGGCGAACGAGGTGGGCGCCCCCGCGTCGGCCGCGACCCGCTCGAGCGCGGCCACCAGGCGCTGCTGGAGGGACTCGACCAGGGTGAGGGCGGCGTGGGCGCGGGCAGAGCGCGGGGGGACTCGCATCGGGGCCTCCGGGCCGCCCGGTGTACCACGGTCCCTGGTCCGCCTGGTGTAAGATGCGCGGCTCGGAGGCGACATGCGGCTCGGTCATTGGGCGCTGGTGGGGTTGCTCGGGTGCGCGGGGGACACGTCCAAGCCCACCGACACCGGGGGCGACGCGGACTCCGACACCGACGCGGACACCGACGCGGACAGCGACGCGGACACCGACGCGGACTCCGACACCGACGCGGACTCCGACAGCGACACCGACGCGGACTCCGACAGCGACGCCGACACCGACACCGCGAGCGGGACCACCGGGGACACCGGAGTCGTGGTGGTCCCTCCGCCGTTCAGCGCCGACTGGCTGTGGGAGACGATCGTGTTCGACGACGCCGTCGACTACGGGTTCGTACCGACCGAGGTCGACGCCGCGTCGCAGGTGGCGGCGGGGGCGGTGGTGCTCACCGAGGTCGGCGCGGCCGCAGGGCTCGGCTCGTCCGTGGCGGGCGGCAACAGCCACGGCGTGGGCGTCGGGTGGATCGACGTCGACGGCGACGGGTGGGAGGACATCTTCGTCGCGAACGGCTGGAGCGGGGGGACGATGACCGACTCGGCCCTGTGGCACAACGAGGGTGACGGCACGTTCACCGACGTGACCGCGGCCTCCGGGGTCGAGGCGGCGCTGGGCGGGCTCGACACGTACTCGGTCGCCGCAGCCGACTACGACGCCGACGGCGACCTCGACGTGTACGTCGGCGCCCACCCGACCGACGTGTTGCTGCAGAACCAGGGGGACGGGACGTTGCTCGACGTGACCGTGGCCGCTGGCGCGGGCGGCCCGCCGTCGTCGCCCGACGGGAGCGGGTCGTCGAAGATCGGCGCGTGGGGGGACTACGACGGCGACGGGTGGATGGACCTGGTGGTGGCGTCGAGCACGTTCGACTCGACCCCGGAGCACGGGTACCTGCTGCACAACGAGGCCGACGGCACGTTCACCGACGTGTCGGTCGCGACCGGGCTGCAGGTGTCGACCACCGGGAACCCGTGCGCGGTGATCTGGACCGACTACGACAACGACGGCGACCAGGACCTGAACCTGTGGAACGACCGGGGCGATCCGTCGACCAACCGGGCGCTGCTGCGCAACGACGGCGGCGCGTGGACCGACGTGACGGTGGCGGCGGCGATGACCAACCCGATGGGCAACCCGATGGGGATCGACTCGGCCGACGTCGATCGGAACGGGCTGCTCGACTACTACATCGGCAACATCGGCGGCAACGCGTTGTTGCTGCAGCAGGTGGGCGGCGTGTTCGTCGACTTCGCGCAGGCGGCCGGCGTGCAGGGCAGCTACGGCTGGGGGCTCGGGTTCGAGGACTTCGACGCCGACGGGTGGTGGGACCTGTTCATCGCCGAAGAGGACACCCGCGACTACCTCACCTTCACCAACCTGCAGACCGTGCCGCCGACGTTCGCGAAGCAAGGGTGGAAGCACCCCGAGGTCACGAGCGGCCACGACATCCCCGCCGCGTTCGCCGACTTCGATCACGACGGCGACGTGGACGTGGTGACCGCGAACACCGACGGGCACCCGCTCGCGCTGTTCCGCAACGACACCGACCGCGGCACGAACTCGTTCCTCGAGGTCGAGGTCGCGGCGACCCCGGGCGTGGGTGAGCGGGGCGGCGTGTCCGGCCGGGTCGTGGTGTCCGCCGGCGGCGTGGTCACCTGGCGCGACCTGACCGGCGGCTCGAGCCGCGCGTCGCAGAACGCGATGTCGGCCCGGTTCGGCCTCGGCCAGTGGACCGGCGCGGACTGGGTCGCGGTGGTGTGGCCGGACGGCCGGATGCTCACGGCGATCAACGTGCCGGGCAACACCCGGCTCACGTTGGCGGCGCCGTGATCGCGGCGGTGCTGGGGTGCGCCGCGGCGCCCCCGACCGAGGGGTCGGCGTCGGAGACCGGCCACTCGGCGGCGTCCGGCAGCCCGACTGCCGAGACCGGCGGCGAGCCGTGGACCCCGCCTTCGACCGGGGAGACCGGCGTCCCGACCGACCCGTGTGCGTCGCCGGGGGTCCACCTGGGCTCCGGCGTGACCGACCACGTGCCGCTGGCCGCGGGGGATCCGGTGACATTGGTACACGGGCCCCAGGGCGGCTGGCACGTCGACGTGAGCGGGTGGGTCGTGGGCACGGGCCAGGTCGTGTCGGTCCACCCGTCCCTCGTCCGGCTGTCCGACGGGCTCGGGCTCGCCGGCGAGCAGACGCCCCAGTCGCTCGCGCTCACCGCGACCGAGCCGTGCGGGTGGGAGTTCTGGGCGGTGCGCGCGTTCGTGGACGACTTCGTCGACCCCGACCCGGTCGGGTTCGTGTGCAGCCTCGCCGGCGAGCCGCTCGCGCTGACGGTCGAGGTGGTCGACCTCGTGTCCGGCCTCACGCTGACCGACACGGTCGAGGTCGTGGGCGCATCCGATCCGCTCGAGGTCTGCCCGTAGCTGGGCCCGAGGATTGCTACCTCCTGTGTGGAAGGAGGAACGATGATCGACATGCGAGCCGCCGCGGCGGCGTTCCTGGCCCACCGTCGGATCGCGGTGACCGGCGTGTCGCACGCGCCGAAGGGCCACGGGAGCAACTCGGTGTACGTGCGGCTGCGCGAGCGCGGGTACTCCGTGTTCGCGGTCAACCCGAACGCCCCGACCGTAGAGGGTGATCCGGCGTACCCGAACCTCACGGCCATCCCAGGTGGGGTGGAGG
>JBEBJC010000417.1:0-6949 GCA_040080105.1 Myxococcota bacterium | reverse complement strand
GTGCAGCGGGGCCCCGAGCTCGCGCCATGCCCGTTCCCGGCGGGCGTGGATCGGGTGTCCCCCGACCGGCGGTGGGGGGTGCGCCGCACCACGTCCCCCGGCATGACGCGCCAGCACGAGCTGGTCGAGCTGGCCACCGGCCGGGTGCTGACCACGATGGCGCTCCACCCCGCGGCCGAGCTCGTGTTCTCGCGGGACGGCGGGTGGGCCGGCGCGATGACCGCCGGTCGGTCGGGGTTGGCGTTGACGACCCTGGTGCCGATGTTCGGGGCCGGACCCGGCCGGCGGGTGGAGCTGCCGACGCCCCTCCCCGGGCTCCTCCAACGGCTCGCGCTGTCGGCGGACGGGTCCCGGATCGCCACCACGGTGGGCGGGAACAGCGGCGGGCAGGTGGCGGTGGTGGACCAGGCGACCCTGCACCTGCTGCCCGAGCCTGACGGCTTCTCCCCGATCGCGTTCGACGACGCCGGTCGCCGGGTCGCGGTCGCGGGTGAGATCGCCACTGCCGTCTGGGAGCTGTTTGCGCCACCCACGGGTGGCCTCGACATCGAGACGCAGCTGGCGTCGCCCGACGGGACCACCTGGCTGGGAACCTCCTCCGGAGTGGTGCAGGTCGACCCGTCGACCGGCCGGGTCCTCACCCGGTGTGGCACCCGGTGGGAGGCGGTGGTGAATCAGTTGTCGCCGGACGGCAACACCTTGTGGTTTACGGGCGCTGGAGACGAATTGGCGCTCTACCTGTGTGAGCGGGGCACCGGCAGGACCTTTGGTCGGTTCGACCTCGAGCAGTTCGAGGGGGTCGACGTCGGGTTCGGAGCGGACGGCCGACTGCTCCGACCGTCGGCGCGCGGGGCGGAGGTGGTCGGGCCGGACCTGTCCACCGTAGTGTGGGAGGGCTCGGGCGACCGGATCCGGCTGTCGCCCGACGGCCGGTTCGTCGCGGTCGCCGACGACGCGGGCCCGTGTGAGGTCCAACTGCACGACCTCGAAACCGGGTCGCGCTCGTCGGTGGCGTGCCCGGCCGGCACCGTGAGGCCGTGGGCGTGGGACGGGCTCGTGTGGGTCGGGCCGACCGTGCTCGCGTTCAACGCCGGAGCCGCGGTGCACTTCGTCGACGTGGTCAGCGGAGGACCGCCGTGGCCGCCGCTCGTACACCCGCCGGTCACTGGGGCCGACGGGGCCGACGCCTCGACCATCGGTCGGCTGGTGGTCGACCCCGGCGGCCGATGGGTCCTGTCCGAGGACTGGGCGGGCCGTGGCCGCGCGTGGTCCCTCCCCGGCGGGCAGCCGGTGAGCCCGTGGTTCTCCGCGACCCGAGGGCGGGTGTCCGCGGTCGATCCGTCCGGGCGGTGGCTGGTGACCTTCGGAGTGATGGAGCCCGACACCAACCTGTCGTACTTCCAGCCCGACCGGCACCTGTTCGATCTGCGCACCGGCGACTGGGTCGCGTCCCTGTCGCAGCGGGACCGGTGGCTCCCGGTCGAGGCGCCGGGGGGGCTTCGAGACCTCGACGACGGCGGCCTGCCGGTCGACGCGTGGGTCGCGATCGCCGAGGCGTGGTCCGGCGAGCGGGTGGGGCAGGGCGGCCCCCTCACGTCGGCGGAGCGGGTCGCGCAGCTCGCGCGGGCCCGAGCGGCGCTCCACCTGCGGTGACGGTCAGCCCTCCACGGGTTCGGTCCACATTCGCCACCCTACACGCGCGGGCGGGCCGGGTGTTCCCTCCCGGGTGAGAAAGCCACACGCTCCACATCGGATCCTCCCTCAGTCCATCGCGGGGAACGGGCCGACGTACCCGAGGTACGCGTCGGCCGCGGTCGGGTCGACCTCGGACAGCTTGTCCTGGTCGCTCTCACCGTACGGGTGCTGCACGTTGGTCAGCAGGTACGCGAAGCCGCCGACGTTCGGGATCCACCGCGGGTTGGTGGTCTCGGCGCCGTACGGGGTGGTGAGGATCCGGTCGAGCCGCCCGGTGGGGAGGTCGTACGCCCACACCGCGTCGTTCTGGTGCTCGGTGGTGGCGTCCTCGCCGATGATCAACGTGGCGTAACCGTCGACGAACGTGAGGTTGTCGGGGTTGGCGATGCCCGAGATGCTGCACGTGTTGCCGAGGAACTCGTCCGGGACGGTGCTGTACGCGACGCCCGACACCGCGCCGACCATGTTCTCGGCGATGTAGTCCGACCCCAGCGTCGCGTCGTGCGCCAGGTCGAGCGCGTACACCGTGCCGCACTTGTTGAAGGGCAGCCGGATGTCGTTCTGCGACAGCTTGTCGTACGCGTCGGACGCCGCTCCGGCCTTGCCGAAGTCCTCCATCCCGCGCTCGACCGCGCTCATCGCGACGTACAGCGTGTTGGTGAGCGGGTCGCGGACCGAGCCCTCCATCTTGCGGAACTCGAGGGTCGCCCCGAGGTACGCGGCGTACCGGCGCGTCTCGAGCCTCGACGCCGCCAGCTCCATCCCCGGGCGGAGCTGCAAGCACTCGGCGCCCGAGTCGGTGTTCACCCCCACGAACCCGTCGGGGCAACACGCGGTGGGGATCGTCCCGGTCCCGTCGTCGTCGCAGGTGGTCTCGACCGGGACCGCGTCGAACAGCTGGTCGAACGTCACGCCGGCGTCGAGGATCGCCGCGACTTCGTCGTGGGTCGCGTGCCCGAGCGGCACCCACCCGAGGTCGGCCGAGCCTCCCGCGGCGGTGCCGGTCTGGTACCACTTGGCCGCGTACAGCTGGCCTGCGGACAGGTCGCGCGCGACATCGGCCACGAACAGGTACAGGCCGACGTTGGTGCCGTCTTCGGTGATGTACACCGTCCGCTCGTCGGGCATCACCAGGCCGAGCTCGACCGACACCCGGCCCATCGCGTAGTGCTTGGTCGCGGTGGCGACCCCGCCCGCGGCCACCTCGACCTCGTTGACGAACCCGTACCGGTACGGGTCGACCGCCGCGCGGAACGCGTCGAGCGTCAGGTCGATCACGCCGTCCCCGTCGGTGTCGGTGCTGATGTCGAGCCCGAAGTACGGGCCCATCGCCAGCAGGAACGAGTCCACGTCGTCGATCGTCGCGGCCTCGCCGAGCGCCCGCGCGTTCGGGGGGTACTCCTCACCGCCGAGGTGGCTGCCCCACGGCGTCGCGCTGCCGGCGCACGGGGTCCACAGGCCGCCCCACGCGGAGAAGTCGACCGGAGCGGTGTCGGTGGCCGACAGCTCGCCGGTGGCGGCGTCCTGCGCGAGGGTGGTCAGGTACATCGAGCCCGGGTTGGTCTCGAGGTGGCTCACCGCGAACAGCTCGGCCCCGACCGGGTGCAGCGTGGTGCTGTCCACGTCCGGGGTGGAGATCGGGCTGCCGTCCTCGGCCAGGATCGGGGCGCCCGCCTGGTCGACCAGCTGGCCGAACGTCCCGCCGCCGACCGACTGGCCGGTGCGCAGGATGGTCTTGTACCCGTCGAGCTCGACCCACGCGCCGTCGACCCATGCCCCGCGCGACGCGACCACCGCGTGCTGGCTGTCGGCGGTGTCGGGGAACCCGACCTCCTCGAACACCAGGATGCGCGCGGCGCCGTCTTCCCCGGGCGCTCCGTCGTCGCCGTCGACCCCATCGTCGCCGTCGCCGCCGTCGACGCCGTCGGCGCCGTCGGCGCCGTCGATTCCGTCACCGCCGTCCGCTCCGTCCGCTCCGTCCGCTCCCGTGGGCCCCGTGGGGCCTGCCGAACCGCTGCACGCCGCCAAGCCGAGCCAAGCCCCGAACCAAACCCTCCGCATGTCGCCTCCTGCTGGCGGAGGTTCTAGTGGGGCCTGGTGTCCTTCCGGTCAGGAGTCGGCGTCGGCGACCCGACAACTCCGGCTGGCGACGGGATCACAGGTGGGGCCGGTGCAATCTTCGGCGACGCTGCCCCGCGGAGGCCGCCGTGTGTCGGAGACGTCACGGCGCCGCGAACGGGTGACGAGGGGCCCCGCGGCCGGTCGCCTATGGTCGACGTCGGAGCGCGCCCAGGCGGACGCTCACAGTCGCGCGAGCAGGCTCGGCGCGAGGCTGCAGGTCAGACCGAACCCGTCCGGCTCGACGTCGAGGTGGGTCACCGCGCCGTCCTGCACCACCATCACGTACCGCTTCGACCGGGTCCCGCCGAGGCCCGCCGCCTGGACCTCGAGGCCCAGCGCCTTGGTGAACTCGGCGCGCGGATCGGCCAACATCCGCACCTTGCCCGCGGCCTGGTGCGCCGCGCCCCACGCGGCCATCACGAACGCGTCGTTGACCGACACACACGCGATCGAGTCCACGCCCTTCGCGCGGAGCTGGTCGTAGTCGGCGAGGTAGCCGGGCAGGTGTGTCTTGTCGCACCCCGGGGTGAACGCGCCGGGCACCGCGAAGATCACGTGTTTGCCCCGCGCGAACGCGGTGGTCGGGTCGACCTTCTGGGTGGGGGTGCCTTCGTCGAGCACGACGGAGGGGAGGGACTGGCCGATCGCGATGGGCACTTCGGGCTCCTTGGGTTTGGCCCGGGCCGGTATCCTCAGCCTCCGCCGTTGCCGACCCGTGTCGCCTGGCGCTCTCCCCGTCGCGAGAGAGGGGCCAGCGTCACAGCGCGGGCCACGGGAAGATCAGCAGCGGGTGCCCGTTGACGTAGTGGTCGAGCGGTCCCGCCGTCGGCATCGCGATCGGCGTGCCGACCCCGCTGGCGTCGACGAACACCTCGCCGCAGTCGCGGTCGAGCGCGGTCGCCCACCCGGCCTCCACCGCGGTCCCCGCCGGCGCGGCGAGCCCGCCCTCGACGTACACCGCGAACGCGTACGGCGCCCACTCGGTGGTCCAGTCCTGGCCGGACGAGGCGACGAGGTACTGCAAGAACCCGGTCAACCCCGCGAGCGGGCCGAACCCGATGCCCCAGTCGAACGCCTCCACCACGTCGCGCAGGTCGTACCCGTAGGCCACACCGCACGACGAGTCGCCGCCGGCGAGGGCCAGATCGAACCGTTCGAACAACGCCAGGCCGGAGTCGGTGGTCCAGGCGTCCACCGCCGGGGTCGCCACGCTCGCGTCGTACACGATGTCGCACACCGGGAAGCCGTAGTAGTCGTAGAACGTGAACGAAACGACGGCCGAGTACGAGGTGCCGCCCGCGTCGTAGTCGTACACCGCCCCGCTCGACGTGACGCCGTAGAAGCCGACGCCCACGAACCACGGGTTGAACATCCCGAACGCCGGCGGGCCGGACGCCACCACCGGGGTGCTCGGGTACACACACGCGGGCTCGGTCGGGGTGGTGCCCCCGTAGCTGCCGCCGGAGGGCTCGGTCGTGGTGCCGGTGTCGGACGACGGAGGGGTAGTGGTGGTCGTGGTCGGCGGCGGCTCGGTGCCCGGGTCGCCGGTGTCCAGCGCCACTCCGTCCGTCGTCGTGGGCTCCGCGGTAGGGTCGACCGGCACCTCGTCGGGCTTGCCGTAGAAGCTGAGCGAGCCGCAGCCACCCGCCAGGACCCACACCCACGCTCGGGCCATTTCGCCCCCCCGCCGTCCGTTCTACCCGAAACGCGGGCCACCTGCACCTCTCTCCGCCGACCCCCGGAGATAGACGGCGCCGGGGAGGGGGGATGCTCGTAGCAGGGTTCTGCGCGGCGTGGGCAGCGACGGGGACCGCCACCGTCCGCGGCGGGGTGCTGGAGGTGGAGCTCACCGAGGACGTGGCCGCGCTACCGCCCGGGGCGGGGATGTGGCCGATCCACCTGCCGACGCGAGCGATCCTGACCGGGTTCACCGCCGACGGCCCGGCCACCCTGGCCGCCGTGTCGCCCCGCACCGTCGAGCTGACGATCCCCGAGGGCGCGTCCACCCGCCGGATC
Source organism: Myxococcota bacterium (assembly GCA_040080105.1). Lineage (GTDB taxonomy): Bacteria > Myxococcota_A > UBA796 > UBA796 > JACKER01. The sequence continues at coordinate 1,117 of JBEBJC010000417.1, read as the reverse complement.
TCGTGGTCGCTCGAGATCGCCCCGTACACGGCCGGAGTGTGGCGGTTCGCGCCAGACGAGCTCCCGGTCGACGTGCTGACGGTGGACGGGGTCGAGGTGCCGGTCCGGCGCGGGGTCCTCCGGGTGCCGGTAGAACCCGAGGCCACGCCGTCGGCGTCACTCGGGGTGGCCCGCGCGGGTGGATCGGTGGTCGCGCGCCTGGTGGTCGAGGTGCCGGACCCGCTGTCGGCGCCGCCGCCCGACGGGTTGGGCGTGGTGTACCTCGTCGACCGGTCGTGCAGCCAGGGCGACCTCGGCGTGAAGCGCCAGCTCGCGACCGTGGCCGAGACGGTCCGCCGGCTCCCCGGAGCGTCCCACGTCCTGCTGGGGTGGGATCGCGGAGTGACCCCGGCGTGGGTCGGGTGGGTCCCCGGCGAGGAGGTGTCGGTGCCCGACGCGCTGCCGCTCGCCCACGGCACCGATCCGGCGGCCGCGCTCGACGCGGCGGGGGCGGCGCTCGCGGCGTGGCCGGGGCCGCGGCGGCTCGTGTGGTTCACCGATCGGCTGTACCCGGCGGCGGTGGACGAGGCGGCGCTCGCGGCGCGCCTCCCGCCGGACACGGTCGTTCACCTGGTGGTGACCGACGGCCACGCGAAGTACGGCGCGTACTGGGCGCCGACGCGCGAGGCGCCCCTGGTGGACCTCGCCCGCGGCGGCGTCGCCGGGAACGCGGTGCTGCGGGAGCCGTGGCGGGTCGCCGAGGCGCTCGTGCGGCCGGTCACGGTGGAGCACGCCGAGGTGGTCGTCGACGGTGAGGCCGCGCCGGACTGGCCGCTCGAGCCGCTCGACGAGGGTCGGGTGGTGGCCACGGTGGTGACCGCCCCCCGTGCGCCGCGCGCGGTGACCGTGCGGGGCTATGCCTGGTCCGAGCCGTGGGCGGTGACCGCGACCCGCACCGCCGCGTCCGACGCCGACACGTTGCGGTGGATGTGGGCCGAGCCCCCCGAGCTCCCCGAGGCAGACGCGCGGAAGCTCGGGCGGAGGGCCGCGGCGCTGAACCCGTGGCGCAGCCTGCAATCCGACGGCCGGTCGACCTGGTGGGTGCCGGCGGCGACCCGCCAGTGGGGGATCGGGGGGA
>JBEBJC010000416.1:0-6955 GCA_040080105.1 Myxococcota bacterium | reverse complement strand
GCCTATCTCGTGCGCCGTGGCGGCGGCGACCGTGCCGACCTCGGCCAGCGCGCCGAGTTGGCTCAAGTCCCGCTCCAGCCGCCGCCGGGCGGCGACCTCCAGCGCGTACCTGAGCGTGACCCCGAGCAGCCGGGCGTCCTGTAGCTCCTCGTGCGCGACCGCCCACGCGATGTTCCGCGGCAGCCCGCCCTTCCGCCGCCGGATCTTCCGCGCGCTGTCGGTCACCGCGACGAACACAGCACCCGGCGCCCGCTCGTCGTGTGCGTGGGCGATCCGCAACACGTCCGCCTCCGACCCGGCGACGATCGACAGCGACGGCGCGGTGGGCCCGTCCGCGACCTGGTCGACCTGCTCGACCCTTCCGCTCCACACCCTGCCGAAGTTCCCCTCGATCGCCGGTAGCAGGTCGGCGGGGATCTGGACCAGCGCGAGGATCGGTCCGGTGTTGCTCACCCGTTCAGCGTACTCTCACCCGTCCCCCCAGCGGTTTCTCCGGGGATACCCGCGCACATGTGGAACGGGAACGTTCGGTTTCACAAGTTGTGAATTCGAGGGCCGGGCCCCGCCGAGCCCACCGGCCGCCGAGGGCGTAAATCTGCACGGATGGACGATCCGTCGACCCTTCGCCACCGGCTCTCGCGGGTGCGCCAGGAGAACCAGCGCCACCGTGGCCTCGAGGCTGCGATCGGCGTCGGCGGCGCGGTGTTGGACGGTTGGTTCGGCGCGGGGGCGGACAGCTGGCAGACCCGCGGGGGCTACGCGGTCGTGCGCGACCTCGCCCGGGCCGAGCCGACGCTCGGGATCTCCCCGAGCACCCTGTACCGGTTCGTGGCGATCGCGGCGCTGTGTCGCACCATGGGCCGCACCCGGTTCGACCACTTGGGGGTGAGCCACCTCCGCCAGGTGCTGCCGCTGCCGGAGGCGGATCAGCTCGAGCTGCTCTCCCGCGCCGAGGAGGAGCGGTGGACGGTCCGCCGCCTGGCGGAGGAGGCGCACCTCCGCCAGAGGCGTGCCTCCCCGGCTCGCCCTGGGTTCGTCGACGCGGCCGAGCACCTGCGGAAGTGGCGCCGGACCGCGACCCGGCTGTCGGGCCTGCACCTCGCGGGGACCCTGACCGCGGCTCAGCTCGTGCGGCTGGCTGCGCTGGTGCGCGGTTGCCGGTCGGAGCTCGCGCAGCTCGAGGCGGCGGTGGCGGCGGCGCTGGCGGAGCGGTCGGCCGGCCCGCCTGAGCCTTCAGGGCGCTGACACCCCTCGGAGACGCCGGAGCGGCCCCCCGGGCCGACCGGTCGACCTGAGGTTGAACCATGACCAGAAGCGCGACCCTGTTTCTCACGCTCGTGGCCGCCTGCCGTCCGGGAGACGAGCCCGAGCTGTTCCTCGACACCGCCCGCCCGAGCCTCGAGCTCCCCGAGCCGTCGCGCGCCGCGCTCGCCCGCGGGGAGCCCGCCGTCCTGCTGGTGGAGTACGACGACCGGGACATCGACGCGCTGGTGAGGTCCGATCCGTACGACCGACCAGGATGGATCGCGGCCCGGGCCGAGGTGCGCGAGGTGGTGCGGGAGGACCTGCTCGACACGTTCCCGAGCGGGGTCGAGGTCGTGCGGGCCTACGCCCACATGCCGCTGGTCGCGGTGCGCGTGCACAGCTTCGCCGACGCCGACGCGCTGGTGTCCCACCCGGACCTGGTGCGGCTCGACCCCGAGCAGGCGTACGAGGCGGCGCTGACCCAGTCGCTGCCGTTGATCGGCCAGCCGGCCACCGCCGCCGCGGGTCGGACCGGCGCCGGCACCTCGGTGGCGGTGCTCGACACCGGCGCGAACTACGCCGTGGCCGACCTCGGGTCGTGCACCGCGGTGGGGGTGCCCGCGACCTGCCGCGTCGCGTACGCGCAGGACTTCGCTCCGAGTGACGGCGTGCTCGACAGCGGCGGCCACGGCACCAACGTGTCGGCGATCGTGGCGAGCGTCGCGCCGGGCACCGACATCCTGGCGCTCGACGTGTTCAACGGCGCGTCCGCCTGGTCGACCGACATCATCGCCGCGATCGACTGGGTGATCGCGAACCAGGCCCTGTACGACATCGCGGCGATCAACATGAGCCTCGGCGCCGGCTCGTACGCCTCGCCGTGTGTCGACGCGTTCTCCACCGCGATCACCAACGCGAAGGCCGCCGGGGTCGCGGTCGTCGTGGCCAGCGGCAACAACGCCTACACCAGCTCGATCGCGTCGCCCGCGTGCAACTCCGCCGCGTTCTCGGTCGGCGCGGTGTACGACTCGGCGATGGGTGGCATCGGCTGGTCGGCGTGCTCGGACTCCACCACCGCCGCCGACAAGGTGACCTGCTTCTCCAACTCGGCTTCGTTCCTCGACATCCTCGCTCCGGGCGCCCTGATCGTGGCCGGTACCTACACGATGGGCGGTACGTCACAGGCGAGCCCCCACGTCGCGGGGGCGATGGCGGTCCTGCGGGCGGCGGACGCCGAGGCCACGGTCGACGAGCTCCAGCTCCAGCTCCAGAGCACCGGCGTGTCGGTGACCGACACCCGCAACGGCCTGACGTTCCCGCGCCTCGATCTCGAGGCGGCGACCAGCGACTGTGTGTCGTCGATCTCGACCACCACCGGCACCGCCACCGCCTCCGGCGGCTCGGGCACGGTCGACGTGGTCACCGACTCGGGGTGCGCGTGGACCGTGAGCGCCGAGGCCGACTGGCTGTCGGTCGACGCGGCGAGCCACACCGACAGCGGCGCGTTCACCTGGACCGCGGCGCCGAACGTGGGCGTCGCCCGCACCGGCACCCTGTCGGTCGAGGGCCGCACCGTCACCGTCACCCAGGACGCCGACGCCGGACCGGTCGGCACGGTGGTGATCGCGGGCGGCGCGTCGGGCACCGCGAGCTCGTCGGTCACCCTCACCCTGTCGGCCACCGACGCCGACGGGGTGGCCGACATGTGCGTGAGCAACACCACCACCTGCACCACGTGGGTGGCGTACGCCACCACCAAGACCTGGACGCTGACCTCCGGCGCCGGCACGAAGACGGTGTACGTCACGTTCCGCGACGCCGACGGCACGGCCTCCGCTGCGGTGAGCGACACCATCGTGTACGACACCACCAAGCCGGTGAACGGCACCTTGACCGCCACTGGCGGCAACGCGTCGGCGGCCCTGTCGTGGACCGGGTTCAGCGACGCCGGCGCGGGCATCACCAGCTACGCGGTGTACCAGGCGGTCGGCACCACCGCGCCGGCCAACTGCACCACCGGGGTGGCGGCGTGGACCGGCACCGGTACCAGCGCCACGCTGACCGGGCTCACCAACGGGACGACCTACGCGTGGCGGGTGTGCGCGATCGACGGCGCCGGCAACGTGTCGACCGGGGCGATCGCTTCGGCGCGGGCCGCGACCGAGATCGTGCCGCCGACCGGCACCGTGTCGATCAACGGCGGCGCGTCGTTCACCGCCTCGACCGCCGCGACCGTGACGTTGTCCGCGACCGACGCGTCCGGCGTCACCGACGCCTGCCTGTCGAACACGTCGACCTGCACCACCTGGTTCCCGTACGTGACCTCCAAGGCGTGGACGCTCGCCACCGGCACCGGCACCAAGACGGTGTACGCGGCGTTCAAGGACGCCAACGGGAACGTGTCGACCACCGTGTCCGACACCATCGTGATCGACACCACCAAGCCGGCGAACGGGACGGTGACGGCCTCGGGCTCGAGCGGCACGCTCACGTTGTCCTGGAGCGGGTTCACCGACGCCAATGGGGTGGCGAGCTACACCGTGGTGTACGGCACCACCAGCCCGGCGAGCTGCACCGCGGGCACGCTCGGGTACACCGGGGCCTCCACCAGCACCGCGATCACCGGCCTCACCAACGGCACGAGCTACACCGCCCGGGTGTGCGCGGTCGACGGGGCCGGCAACGCGAGCACCGGGGTGACGGTCACGAAGGTCGTCGCGCCCGAGTACAACCCGCCCACTGGCACCGTGTCGATCGAGGCGGGTGCGGCGTACAACAACAGCGCCACCGTCGACGTGACCCTCGCCGCCACCGACGACACCTCGGTCTCGACGATGTGCTTGTCGGCGACCACCACCTGCACCGTGTTCGTCCCGTACGCGACCACCTCGGTGTTCACTCTCAGCGGCACCGGGACCAAGACGCTGTACGCCACGTTCAAGGATCCCTACGGCAACGTGAGCGCCGCGGTGTCCGACACGATCGTCATCGACACCGCGAAGCCGGTCAACGGCACGATCGGCTCGACCGTCGCCGGCAACGCGCAGGTCGCGCTGACCTGGAGCGGGTTCACCGACGCCTCGTCGGGGATCGCCAGCTACACGGTCGTCTACCAGGCCACCACCGCGCCGGCCTCGTGCACCGTGGGCACTGTCGGGTACCAGGGCAGCTCGACCAGCGCGACCGTCACCGGGCTCACCAACGGCACGACCTACGGGTTCCGGCTGTGCGGCGTCGACGCGGCGGGCAACGTCTCCACCGGGGTCACCACCACCAGCAAGCCGGTGTCCGACCTGGTCGCGCCGACGGGCTCCGTCACGATCAACGCCGGGGCTGCGTGGACGAACGTGCGCACGCTGAACTTGACCTTGGCGGGCGTGGACCCGGCGGGGGTGGCGAAGATGTGCCTGTCGACCACCACCACCTGCACCACCTGGGTGACGTACGCCACCACCGCCACCCAGACCCCGACCACCGGCGACGGCACCAAGACCACCTACGTGAAGTTCGAGGACACGAACGGCAACCAGATGACGACCGCGGTGACCGACACCATCGGGGTCGACAGCACCAAGCCGGTGAACGGCACCGCGACCGGGACCGCAGCGGTCGGCTCGATCGCGCTGTCGTGGAGTGGGTTCACCGACGCGACCTCGGGGATCGCGAGCTACACCGTGGTGTTCCAGTCCGGGAGCTCGCCGGCGAGCTGCTCGGTGGGCACGGTCGGGTACAGCGGCACCGGCACCTCGGCCACCCTCACCGGACTCACCACCGGGACCAAGTACTACTGGCGCGTGTGCCCCACCGACGTGGCCGGCAACGTGGGCACCGGGGTCACCGGGTCTGCCACCGTTCTGTAGCCGTCGCCCACTGTTCGCCATAGGGTCGCCACCCCGACCCGCGTCCGTCGCCTGTTCGACACAGTCCGTCGGCTACCTCGGGCGCGGGAGTGACACCATGGTGTGGTGGTTGGGTTCGCTCGTGGCGTCCGCGCAGGACGCCGGGACCGTGACGGGGGCGTTCGGCAAGGGGCTGACGCTCCGCAACGCCGACGACACGTTGTCGATGCAGATCCGGGGCAGGGTGCAGACCCGCGCCTCGGTGTGGGCCTACGCCCCCGACAGCGGCGAGGAGCCGGTGTCCGAGATCGCGATCCGGCGGATGCGGATGACGTTCGCTGGCCACGCGATGACCAAGGACCTCACCTACTACGTGCAGCTCGCGTTCTCGAACCAGGACACCGAGTCCGACCTGCGGCTGCCGCTGCGGGACGCGTACGTGAACTACGCGTGGGCCCGCGACCTCGAGCTGCGGGTCGGCCAGGGCAAGGTCCCGTTCGGCCGGCAGCGCGTCACCAGCTCGGGCTCGCTCGAGCTCCCCGACCGCTCGATCACGGTGGCGGAGCTGAACCTCGACCGCGACGTGGGCGTGAGCGCGCTGTCCAAGGACCTGGGCGGCGCCGGCGGGCGGTTCGGCTACGCGGTGGGGCTGTTCGGCGGAGACGGCCGCAACCGGCTCGGCGAGCGGTTCGGGTACCTGGCCGCAGGGCGGATCGTGCTCCGGCCGATGGGGGAGTTCGACGACAACGTGGAGGCCGACCTGACCCGCGACCCGCGCGCGCGGCTGTCGATCGCCGCTTCACTCGGCTACAACGCAGACACCGACCGACCCCGCTCGACACTCTCCGAGCCGTTCGAGTTCGCCACGTTCGACTACCTGCACGCCGGCGGCGACGCGATGTTGAAGGTCGGCGGGTTCTGTGGCCAGGCCGAGCTGCTGCTGCGCCGCGCGAACCAAGACGTGGTGGACACCGGCGGGGTGCTCGAGTACAGCCGCTCCGGCTACGGTTGGTACGTGCAGGCGGGCCAGATGCTCACCGAGCACGTCGAGCTGGTCGCCCGGTACGGTGACCTCGTGCCGGCCCCCGGCACCGACCCCGAGTTCGTGCGGGCGCGCGAGCTCGGGGGCGGGCCGTCGTACTACTTCGACGGGCACAACCTCAAGCTCCAAGCCGACTACTTCTACCTTCCGACCGGCGATTCGTTCGACGGAGGGGCGCACCAGGTTCGCACCCAGCTCCAGCTGTGGCTGTGACGGGGGCGACGCTGCTCGTATACTCGCCCCTGCGGAGGACGGGATGATGATCGCGGCGTGGCTCGGGCTGGCCTTTGCGGCCGAAACGGATTGTGTGACGAAGGACCTGACCTGGCGGTGGCTGCAGACCACCGAAGGCGCGAAGCCGGGCGACCGGTGGGTGCACGGGACCACCGTGCTCGCCGAGGCGGGCGGCGCCTCACGGGTCACCTGGAAGGCCGACGAGGCGTCCAAGGTGGTGTTCCGCACCGGGGCGTCGGTCGAGACGTTCAAGTGGAAGGTGACGGTGACGGCGAGTGACGGGAAGGCCATCGGCGGCGGGGTGAGCGAGACCACCCTCGACCTCACGATGCACTGTCAGAAGTCGAGCGGGGCAGCGCCTGTACCGGCCGCGGTCAAGGCGACCCCTGCGCCGAAGGCGGCGGAGCCTGCGAAGCCCGCGGAGGCGGCGAAGCCCGCCGAGCCCGCGAAGGCCCCGGCTCCGAAGTAGTCCCGCAGGACGGAGTCCAGCGGAGCTCCCCCTCACCTATGACTGGTCCGGGCAGGCGGAGTACCTGTCCCTGGCACGCCAGCGCCCGCCTACGGCCACCCTCACCCGCACCTCGAGTGCCTGTTG
>JBEBJC010000415.1:0-6984 GCA_040080105.1 Myxococcota bacterium | reverse complement strand
GTGGAGCGGGCGGCTGTTCGGCCAGTACACCGGACCGGGCGACGACGCGCCGTACGTCGAGCGCCCGTCGAACGCGCGTGAGCTCGACGACGCCTCCGACCTGCGCGCGGCGCGGCGCCTCGGCGACCACCTGGTGCTGCTGCGCACCGACGCGCTGTGGGTGCACGAGTTGCACAGCGGGCTGTTCCGCGGCTAGGTAGCGGTTCACCGGGGCCGGACGACGCTCCGGCCGGGGGGACCGTGGACGCGACCTTCGTGGTGATGGGTGACACACCGTACACGGTGGAGCAAATCCCGGAGCTCACCGCCGCCATCGCGAGGTTCGGCAGCACCGGGGCCTCGTTCGCAGTTCACGTCGGCGACATCAAGCCCGGCAGCGCCGCCTGTGACGACGCGACCCTGGAGGCCCGCCGAGATCAGCTCGCAGCGAGCCCGATCCCGTTGTTCTACACCCCGGGGGACAACGAGTGGACCGACTGCGCACGCACCCCGATCGACGGTCGAGCGGTGGATCCGCTGGAGCGCCTGGCCAGGCTGCGAAGCCAGTTCTTCGCGGCTCCGCTCGGGGGGATCGCGCCGGGCACCGACCCGTCGGGAGCTCCGGTGCAATCCGTCGAGTCCCAGCTCACGTACGTCGAGAACCAGCGCTGGACGGTGAGTGGCGTCACGTTCGCCACCTTCCACGTGGTGGGCAGCAAAGATGGCTGGGACGGCGACCGCGACGAGGCTCGCGCGCGGAGGGCCGCGGATCTCGAATGGCTCGGGGCCACCTTCGCCGCGGCCACCGCGAACCAATCGCCCGCGGTGGTCCTGTTCCAACAAGCCGATCCGGACTTCACCCGCCGCAGGTTCGACAGCTGGACCGATGCGATCGAGGAGCAGGCTGCTTCGTTCCCGGGACCGGTGTTGTTGGTGCACGGGGACTCCCACGTGGAGCAGGGCCCGATGCGGTGGAAGCGGGCCGAGCACCTGTGGCGGTACGTGGTGCCCGGCGAGGTCGTCGCTCCTCGCGTGGTCCACGTCGATGCCGGAGCCGAGACCCCGTTCACGGTCGACTGACGATCGAACCTCGCCCCGAGACCTGTGGCCGACCCTTCGCAAGGCCCGTGCCGCCGTCCTGGCGCGGATCGTGGGCGTCGGGGGCGACGGACGTCTGGGCGGGGTGACCGACGTGGCGGACGCGATCCGCAGCAGGCGCAGCTCCTGGGCGACGGACGTCGGTCAGCGTTAGCGCGTCGGCATGCCCATCGGACAACTCCTGGTGATCTTCGCGCTGGCGTGGGCGCCGTTCGTCCTCGCCCGGCTCGTCCCCCACACCGGACCGCCGCGCAGCGCCGGCGCCCGAACGATCTGGCGGGTGCAGCAGGTGTCCCGAACGGCGGTGGGTGTCGGGGTGTTCGCGCTCCTCCTCTCGGCCACGCTCCTCGGGCTGGGCGGGTGGCTGTGGGCGCAGCTCCACCACTGGCTGCGCGGCCCGGAGACGCCGCTGGGCGCGCTCGCGCTGGGGGTGGTCGCCTTGGCGCTCGGGGCGCTGGGGCTCCTGCTGCCCATCGCGGGGCGCCTCGCGTGGACCGCGATCCTCGCCGACGCGTCGGGGATCGAGGCCCGTAGCTGGCTGCAGCGCCGTCGGTTTGCGTGGGACGACGTTGCGTCGCTCGCGGTCGACGGCGCGTCGGTGGTGCTCGCGGGCACCGGCGGCGGGCAGCGGTGGCGCGCCCCGGGCGCCGATCACGCAGTGCTGGTGTCCGGGATCGCCGCGCTCGAGGCCCGTCGCGCCGCTCGGGCGAGGGGCTGCGCCTGGTCGGCGTCGCCGGTCGGCCGGCCCTAGGACGAACGGGGCCTGCTGCGGAGGGCCGCTGGATGGAGCCGCCGGATCACTCGAGGACGACCTCGCGTCGCCGGAACCCGCCGCACGGCTGCCCGAGTCCGGGCGAGCCGTCCTGAGGCGGGTACGCCGTGACCCGGGCGCTCGGCCACCCGTCTGGGGCGAACGCAGGGTCCCGGGCCACGAGCCGCTGGGGATCGTCACACTCGAGCGCCGGAAGCAGTGGATCCTCGCTCGGGATCGCGCTGTCCGGCGCCAGCCAGACCTCCGCGACGATCGTGTCCCTGCAGCCCGACTCGTACACGGTCGGCTCGGCGCCTCCGTTCGTGACCCCCTCGTCCAGCGCCACGTCCCCGGGGCAGTAGGCGCCGATCACTCGGGTCTCCGGAGACGGGCCCTCGACGCGGACGTACAGGGAAGCGGGCTCGTCGCCCACCCGCTCCCAGATCTCCGGCGTCAGGTCACCGGAGAGGACGATGACGTGACTGGGGCCACAGCCGACCAACGACACGACCACGGATGCGAGCACACGGTTCAAGACTCCTCCCGTCGGCGAAGATGCAGGCAGCGTGCCAGCGAAACGATCGACTTCGAACCGTGGGCTCCGGAGCCCGGGGCCCGAATGGACGACGCCGCTGTCGCGCCCTGCGCCGGTGGTGGTGACTTGGCAGGTGCGGCTCCGAGCCGACCCCAGGCACCCGGACCGCTGACGCTCCTCGGTCGTCACGGCGCGCCGGGCAGCCGGACGCCCAATGCCTGCGCGGTGGCCAGCACCTGCGCCACGCCCTGCCCGAGGATCGACAGGTCGGTCGCGCCGGTGACCACGATCTTGTCGAAGCTCCCGGCGTAGGCCTGTGCGACCTCCGGCAGCGTCTGGGTCACCAACAGCTCGCGCAGGCGCTCGTCGCTGATCGTGTCGCGCGCGGCCCGCGCGGTCTTCTCGATCTCGGCCCGCGCCACGCCGAGCGTGCGCTCGGCCTGCGCGGTGAGCTCGGCGACCTTGCCTTGGCTCGCAGCGTCCGCCTCGGCCAGCTCCCGCCCCACCGACGCCTCTCGGGCGCGAGTGGTGAGCTCGCCCTCGCTGCGGAGCTGGAGCAGATCCACATCGTGCTTCTGCCGGTCCCGCTCCCGCGCGAGCTTCGCCTCGAGCTGCCGCCGCCCGAGGTCGGTCTGGTGCGCCTCGGACTCCAGCGCCCGCCGCCGCTCGGCGGTCAACCGCACCTCCTCCAGCTCCATCGTCTGCCGCCGGCGCAGCTCGGTCTGTTGTTCGGACTCGTGCAGCAGGCGGGCGGACTCGCGGCGGACCTCGTCCTGGGCCCGCAGCGCCTCGAGCTGGAGCGCCTCACGGTACGGCGCCTGCAGCCGCGAGAACACCTCCTCCGACAGCACCCGCACGTCCTGGATCTCGATCGTGTCGAGCCCGATCCCCCACCCGCGGTCGGTGTCGTCGTCCGCGCCGCCGCGCCCGGCCACCACCGGGGCGATCTCGGTCAGCAGCTCTGCCGCGAGGGCGTCCTTGCGCCGGGTCATGCACTCTTCCAGCGACAGGTTCGCCACCAGGCGCCGGGTCGCGCCGAGCAACATCTCGCGCAAGGTGTCGGCGTGGGCCTCGGGCTGGTCGCAGTTCAGCATCCGGTACGCGAGCAGGGGCTGCACGACGCGGAACACCGCGAGCCCGGTCACTTGTACGCCGGTCTTCTCGCGGGTGACCTGGTCGGCGGTGAACTGCAGCCGGCGAACGCTGGTGTCGACCACTGCGATCGTGTCGGACGGCCACTTGAAGCAGCTGCCTCCCTGCTGCGCGGTGACGACCCGCCCCGACCGGAGCTGAATCAAGAACTCGTGGGCCGCGACACTCACCACACCCCACCGCGGAACCGTGCGCATCAGCACCTCCGCGGGCGATGCAGCAAGTTTCGCGCCTACGGGCGAACCCACGTTCTCGGCACGTAGCGATCCAGGTTGGAACAGCGCGGCCCCGATCGGCTGACGCGGCGGTGGTTCCCGGCGAGGCACAGCGGATATGCAGCGCTCGCGATCGCACCGCCCGCCGGCGGCGACACGAGGGACTCATGGCGAAGATCAAGGTGAAGAATCCGGTCGTGGAGATGGACGGCGACGAGATGACCCGGGTCATCTGGAAGTTCATCAAGGAAAAGCTGATCCTTCCGTACCTCGACGTCGATCTGAAGTACTACGACCTCGGGATCGAGCACCGCGACGCCACCAACGACCAGGTCACGGTCGACTCCGCCAACGCCACCAAGCAGTACGGCGTGGCGGTGAAGTGCGCGACCATCACCCCGGACGAGGCGCGGGTGAAGGAGTTCGGCCTGAAGGAGATGTGGAAGTCGCCCAACGGGACGATCCGCAACATCCTGGGCGGCACGATCTTCCGCGAGCCGATCGTGTGCAAGAACGTCCCCCGCCTCATCCCCGGCTGGACCCGTCCGATCGTCGTCGGCCGCCACGCGTTCGGCGATCAGTACCGCGCGACCGACTTCCTGGTCCCCGGCGCCGGCACGCTCACGATGACGTTCACCCCCGCCGACGGCGGCCCACCCGTCACCCACAAGGTGTACGAGTTCAAGGAGCCGGGCGTGGCGATGGGGATGTACAACCTCGACGACTCGATCGCCGGGTTCGCCCGCGCGTGCCTGAACTACGGGCTCGACCGCGGCTGGCCGGTGTACCTGTCGACCAAGAACACGATCCTCAAGCGGTACGACGGCCGGTTCAAGGACATCTTCCAGAAGACCTACGACACCGAGTTCAAGGCGAAGTTCGAGGCGAAGGGCGTGGTGTACGAGCACCGCCTGATCGACGACATGGTCGCGTCGGCGCTCAAGTGGGACGGCGGGTTCGTGTGGGCGTGCAAGAACTACGACGGCGACGTGCAGTCCGACTCGGTCGCGCAGGGGTTCGGCTCGCTCGGCCTGATGACCAGCGTGCTGCTCACCCCGAGCGGCGACGTGGTCGAGGCCGAGGCGGCCCACGGCACGGTGACCCGGCACTTCCGCGAGCACCAGAAGGGCAAGCCCACGTCGACGAACCCGATCGCGTCGATCTACGCGTGGACCCAGGGCCTGAAGTACCGCGGGAAGTTCGACGGCACGCCGGACGTGGTCGGGTTCGCCGAGGCACTCGAGCACGTGTGCGTGGAGACGGTCGAGTCGGGCCGGATGACGAAGGACCTCGCGATCCTGATCGACCCGGCGCACCCGTACCTCACCACCGAGGCGTTCCTGTCGGCCCTCGACGAGGCGCTGGGGAAGAAGCTCGCGTGAGCCTCCCGGTCGGCGGCTTCCGCTTCGCGGAGAGCCTCACGGGGTGAGCTCAGGGGGTCCACCGGCGGCCGCTGACCGTCAGCAGCGACAGCAGCGCCACCGAGTCCTCGAAGTACCCCTCTCGGGCGTCCGCGACCGCGGCGAACCCCGCGTCGAGCCACGCCTGGCCCTGCGGATCGGTCGCCTGGGCGACGAGCATCGGCCCCACGTACACACTGCTCGAGTACCGGTACCCGGGGATCAAGGTCCCGTCGAGCTCGTAGCCCGAGCCCAGCGACTCGGGGTCCCCGCCGGTCTCGGCGCGGGCCCACGCGGCGAGCGGGGCGAGCGCGGCCACCGCGCGGGGCTCGCCGGTGGTGAACGCGTCGGCGCCGATCCGCCACGGGTCGCGGCACGCGTTGTAGCCGTACGCGCCGTCGTGGTCGGACTCGAGGAACCCGGGTGGGGCGGGCGCGTAGCCCGCGCCATCGCGCACGAGGAAGTCGGGCAACAACCCCGTGCCGGGGGAGTGGTCCCGTTGCACCTGGGCGATCGCGGCGTACGCGGCGTCGACCGCCGCGGTCCACCGCTCGTCGCCCGTCGCGTCGGCGAACACCCGGAACGACTCGGGCATCCAGTCGGACGAGCGCGGCGTCCACTGGGAGTACCGCCCGCCGTCGGGGTCGACCCAGTCGCCGAGCAGCGGCTGGTGCGAGTCGGCCCCGAGGAGCTCGACCAGGCCCGCGAGCACCGTCTCCGCGTCGGCGCGGTAGTCGACCTCGTCCGACCCCCACTGCGCGTCGGCCAGCAGCAGCGCGTACGCGGCGTCCGCGTCGCCGTCGAACGCGCTGTCGTCGTCGGGGGACGGCGCCTCGTCGGCGGGGACCTCCCAGTCCATCAGCCGCGGGTCGAGCACGCTCGAGTGGCGGAGCCGGTACCGACGCAGCCCGTCGAACCGCTCGCGCGCCGCCGGGTCGTGTCCGGCGAACCACGCAGTGAGCAACATCCCGTAGCCCTGCGACTCCGACGTGGTGGGCGCATTCGCGGTGCGGTTCATCTTCACCCGCCACGTGGGCCCGTCGGCGTCGGGGGCGGCCTCGGCGAGGTACGCCGCCGCCCAGTCGTCGTACGCCGCGGTCAGCGCGTCGTCGATGGTGTGGCGGGGCAGGTCGGGCACCGAGATCCCCGCGGCGACCGGGCCGTCGTACGGGAACGGCCGGTACGGCGGGTCGGCGCGGAGCGGGTGGCGAGACGGACCGGAAGTGCACGCGAGCCACAGGAGCCAGGTCATCCCTACCGCCTATCGGTCTCGGTCCAGGTTCGTCGTCCGAAAAGGAGACCGAATCGTCCGTATGGCCGGCGCGTCATCCCCGCGTGGACCGCCACCGGAGGAGCACCCGGCGGAAGCCCGCGCGGGGGCTCGACTGGACGACACCGGTCACTCCGCGGTGCAGGGCCCGCCCGTGGGGCCGTCGAGGCGCATCGACCGGCACACGGCGCTCAGCGCGGCCCAGACCGCGGCCTCGTCCACCCCCGGCCCCAGGTCCGCGTGCGCCGAGCAGAGCACGTCCTCGCCGTAGGCGTCGGGGATCCGGGCGGTGAGGCCGCGCGTCGGCCCCTCGACCGCGCGGGTGGTGAACCACCAGCGGAGGCCGTCGCCGGCGTCGCTCTGCACGAGCACGTCGCCCGACGTGGCGTCGGGGAAGTTCGACTCCATCGGGAACACCCCCGAGGTCGACGCGAGCAGCATCGCGCGTACCTCGCCCGCATCGGTTCCGACGACGAGGTCGACGACGCCGAAACTCCCGGCCTCCGCGTCGCCCGCGACCCGAGGCGCCCCCGGCAGGCACAGCGACACCGTCGCGTCGTGCACTGTCGTGCTCCACCAGCGCC